>JAEZEU010000388.1 GCA_023432885.1 Pseudomonadota bacterium
CCGCGCTCCGGTGTGACCTCGCAACACGCGCGGCCGCCGACGCTGATCGGCGTCCCTTCCGGACAGGCGGCCCGGCGCGACGCCTGTGGACGCGTGCTGAACTGACGCTGTTCGCGGAAGCGTTCGCGCGCCAGTTCGCGGACACGCTCACGCGCCCTCTCACGCGGGCTCGGCTCCGGCGGACGTGCGGCCTCGCGCTTCACGGGCTTGGGTTCTGCGGGAATGGCGACGCATTGATCGCCCTCCACGCGTTCGCCACGGCCGCAGATCAGCGGACAGATGCGGCCTTTCTGGGCTTTCACCGCATCGAGCGCGCCGATGGTGGCGATCTTGATCTCGAGCGTCGTGCCGGCACGACGATTGAATTGATTGAGCGCCTGAGCGGATTTCGAAGACCATGTGCCGTCTGCGGCACCAGGATCGCAGCCGACACGCTTCAGTTCTGTCTGCAGATCACGCGCCAATGCGCGGCTGTCCAGCGGCGCATCGGACTGTTTGACGTCATTCGGCGGCGACAAGACCGCGGTCCTTTGTCCTGACGCAGAAGCATTTGCCGGTTTTGAAGTCTCGACAGCCGATAGCTTCGCGACATCCTGAGCCGGCACCGGCGGCTTCACGTCGGCGACAGACGGAGCGGGTCCCGCCGATGGCGGCAGGAGCTGCACATTCGGAACAGGCGGTACGGGCGGCACCCTGGAGTCGATTGTCTGCGGCTCCTGACTCAAAACCAGTTTGTCGCGCTGTGCGCGCGCCAGATCGGCATAGAAGCCGGACGTATGCACGGACAGGAACGAGTCCCAGGCCTCTTTAGTCGCGACGCGCTCGGCGAATTCATAGTCACGGCGCGGATCCGCGCCGCTCGATACAGGCGCCGCAGCATTCGGCTGCGGCACCGGCGTTGCCGCAACATCCCGTTTCGGCTCCGGCACCAGCGCGACGGTCGCTCCGCCCAGCGAGCCGTACACGAACGGCTCCTGCTTGTTGCCCGTCGTCTTGATGACCTCATCGCGCACATAGCCAAGCGCGATCCGCACGTCGCGGCCGGGGACCGTGAGATGATTGAGCAGTGCGGCGGTGAAGGGCGAATTCGTGCCACGGCCATCGTCCGCCGTTGAGCCGGCCTTGGCGGCAAAGGCTATCAGCGTGTCGCTGGTGGCAGGCTCAACCCTGGCCAACCCGCTCGCCACCGCGCGCGAGGCGACACTGCGCTGCATCGTCCGAATAAACGGATTGTCGCGGCAGGCGTCGAGTATGATCAGCCGCAGGCGACGCGCCGGCTCCAATGCTCGCACCAACCGATCGAGCGACAACGCCTCATCCTCGACATCGAAGTCGGTCGCAAGGCGCGCATCGATCGGGACCAGGTAATTGGTACCGTTCACCTCGATGCCATGACCGGCAAAATACATCACTGCGACATCGGCATCGCGCGCGACGGCCGTAAACTCCCGCACAACACGCTTGAATTCGAGGTTGCCGAGATCGAGCCTGGCCTCGACGACATCGAAGCCCGCGCGACGGAACAGCTCTGCCATCGCGTTGGCGTCGCTGCCCGGATTGGTCAGCCGTACCGCGTTCTGATAGGCCGAATTGCCAATGACCAGGGCAGCCCGCTTCTCGGCCTGCGCCTCGCCCATGGCCAGCGACAGCAGCGCCCAAAGGCCGCACAGACCACTTGCCAGACGCCTCATCGCAAGCCTCCGCATGTCCCCGTCCGGGCACCAGGAATTGTATCAGCCGACTGAATTCGATCCAAGGTGGTCACGGTTGCAGCAAATAGGGTTCAAAAAACGACAGCAGGGCCCACCGGTTGCGCGGCCTTACAGGATTGCTATTGCTGTTCCCCCCTCGACCCTCTCTCACGCATCACCGAAGGTTATCGACATGCCCATCCGCTGTGCCGTCCTTGATGACTATCAGAACGTCGCCCTGACCATGGCCGACTGGTCGAAGGTGACCAGCGATGTGGAGGTCACGGTTTTCAATCAGCGTTTTGACAATGCCGAAGCCCTGGTGCGGGCACTGCAGGGGTTTCAGATCGTTTGCGTGATGCGCGAGCGAACCGCGTTTCCGCGGGCGGTCATCGAACAGATTCGCGATCTGAAACTTCTCGTCACCACCGGCGGAAAGAATGCGGCGATCGATATCGCCGCCGCGAAGGATCTCGGTGTCACGGTCTGCGGCACCGACGGCGCCAAGCATCCGACCGCTGAACTCGCGATCGGCCTGTTGATCGATCTGGCCCGCAACATCAGCGTCGAGAACGCCCGCATGAAGGCGGGCGAAGCCTGGCAAACGACCATCGGCGCCGACCTGTTCGAGCATACGATCGGCATTCTGGGCCTTGGCAATCTCGGCGGGCGCGTTGCCAAGGTGGCGCAGGCCTTCGGCATGCGGGTGCTGGCCTGGAGCCAGAACCTGACGCCGGAACGGTGCAAGGAACTCGGCGTGGAATATGCGAGCAAGGAAGACCTGCTGAAGCAATCCGACTTCGTCACGATCCACATGGTGCTGTCGGATCGCTCACGCGGATTGATCGGTGCGCCGGAATTGTCGCTGATGAAGCGAACGGCTTTCATCATCAATACATCGCGCGGTCCGATCATCGATGAAGCGGCGCTGATCACCGCGTTGCAGGATGGCACGATCGCCGGCGCCGGGCTCGATGTGTGCGACACCGAGCCGCTGCCGCAGGACCATCCGTTGCGCAAATTGCCGAATGTGATCCTGACGCCGCATCTCGGCTATGTGACGCAGGACGGCTACAGGAAGTTCTACGGCGGCACGGTGGACGCAATCCGCGCCTGGTTCGACGGCAACCCGGTCAGGGTGATCAGCTAGTCGCGTTGTCGCGCGCAGCATTTCGCTCGCCCCGCGCAACAGGTGCGTAGGATGGGTTGAGCTTTGCGAAACCCATCAGCTTTATGCGTCCGAAGCGGCGCAGGATGGGTTGAGCGCAGCGAAACCCCACCACCACTCGCGCGGGAGATCCCGGGTATTCGCTGCGCTCAACCCATCCGACGAGGTGGAGGCGGCGCCTCGTCGTCATCCAGAATCGCGCGCCAGCCCGCGCCTTCCAGGTCGTCATACTGCCCGGATTTCAGCGACCAGAGGAAGCCCCACAGACCGAGACCTCCAAGTGCCAGCGCCAGCGGGATAAGGTAAATGAGCGATTGCATGACGCCACCTATTTCAGGATGACGCGGTTGCGCGACAGGAAGACGCGCTCGCCGTTGCGGTCCCCCTCCAGCACCAAGCTCCACTGCCCTGCCGGAAGCTGCGCAATACGCCCGCGATAAACACCGATGCCGATCGCAGCCAGTTCGACAGCCTGATCGAGGCGGCGGTCAGCCGGACGTTCCAGCCGGCTGGTGAATACGACGTCCGGCAACGGCTTGCCCTCGCGATCTTTTGCTTCGATACGAACCGACGCGCCGCCATCGTTGTCTCGCGCGACATGCGCGACCACCGCCCAGCCGCGCGTCGCCTGTGCACGCGCCGCTTCGATCTCGTTGCCGTAAGCGAGGCTGGCTGCATAAGGGCTGTCCACCTCGGTGCCGGGCAGCGTCTCGATGGCCAATTTCATCATGACGACATTGATCGCGATGATCAGCCCGAAGAAAACGATCAGGCAGATCAGGACGAAGCGGCCTGTAATCGGACGTCCCGGTGCGGTCGTTGTGGCAGCGTCAGTCATGACGGTCTCCTTTACGGCATAACGAAATTATCGACGGCGACGGCGGTCTCACCGCTTGCGACGTCGGTGACGCGCATGGTCAGCGGCGTCGACCTGGCGGCAGATGTCGGCGCCGTCACCAACACGCGCAATTCGGTGGTGCGATCGCGGCCGACAATGATCTGCGGCCGGCCGGACGCAGCGGTGTCCTGCCCGACCACATGCACGGTCGCCTGTGTCAGGCCCTCGACATCCAGCGCGACCGCGCGATCGTCGCGCTTGTTGAGCAGGCGGACCGTATAGGCATTGCGAACGGAGCCGTCGGCGAGACGTACCGATATCGGATTGCGGTCATGCAGGACATTGATATCGAGCATCGAGCGTGTTGCCAGCGCATAGAGCATCGCGCCGCCGACCATGGCGATCATCACCACATAAGCGATCGTGCGCGGACGAACGAGCTTGGTGATATTGGTCTTGCCGGCCTGACGGCGCGCGATATTGATATCGGTGTCATAGGCGATCAGGCGCGTCGGGCGGCCGATCTTTTTCATCACGCCGTCGCAGGCATCGATGCAGAGGCCGCATTGGATGCAATCCATCTGCAACCCGTTGCGGATGTCGATGCCGACCGGGCAGACATTGACGCATTGATAACAATCGACGCAATCACCGGCAGGCTTGCCCGCGGCGCGCGCTTCTGCCGACTTCTTCAGCGACATGCGCTGTTCGCCGCGATCATGACGATAGGTGACGTTGAGCGCCCATTCGTCAGTGAGCGCGGCCTGGATGCGCGGCCACGGACACATGTAGAGGCAGACCTGCTCGCGCATCCAGCCGGCAAGCACATAGGTCGTGAACGTCAGGATCGCGATCCAGATATAAGCGAGCATCGGCGCCTGGAATGTGACGAGCTCCTTCACCAACGTCGGTGCATCGTTGAAATAGAGCACCCACGCGCCGCCGGTCCACCAGGCGATCAAGAGCCAGATCGAATGCTTCAGCGTCAGCTCGACGACGCGTTCGAGGGTGATGCTGCGGGCCGCATCCTTCTTGATCCGCTCGCGACGATCGCCTTCGATCAAACGTTCCACGGCGAAGAAAAGATCGGTCCACACCGTCTGCGGACAGAGATAACCGCACCACATGCGACCACCGACGGCATTCATCAGGAACAGCGTGAGCGCAGCGAGGATCAGCAGGCCGGTGAAGATATAGACTTCCTGCGGCCACAACTCGATGAAGAAGAAGTAGAAGCGGCCATTGACGAGATCGACCAGCACCGCCTGATCCGGCGCACCCGGCCCGCGATTCCAGCGCACGAAGGGCAGGAAGTAGTAGACGCCCAAGCAGACGCCCATCAGCGCCCATTTAATGCGTCGGAAGGTGCCGGAGACCTTTTGTGGATAGACCTTCTTGCGGGCTGCATAAAGCGGCCCGTAATCGAACTCTAGATCATCCTGGACGCTGGTATTGCTCATCGGCTTGGCTGTCTCGGGAGGGGGGCAGAAGGAAATATATCTCCGCCCGCCCTCGTCGGGATTGATGCATCTCAAGGGAGGCGGCGGTTACTGCCCGCCGCCCAGCGAATGCACATAAACCGCCAGGGCCTTGATGGTGGCCGGATCGAGCCGGCCGGCCCAGGCCGGCATCACGCCGGCACGGCCGTTGCTGATGGTCTCGATCAGCGTCGCCTCGTCCGAGCCGAACAGCCAGATCTTGTCGGTCAGGTTGGGCGCGCCCATCTCCTGGTTACCTTTGCCGGCTTCGCCATGGCAGGAGGCGCAATTCTCGGCAAAGATTTTCTTGCCCGCGGCAGCGTCAAAGCCGGGGCTGGTCGAAAGACCCGACAGCGAGCGCACGTAGTTGGCGACGGTTGCGATCTCCGCCGGCTTGAGGATGCCGTCCTTGCCGAAGGCCAGCATCTGGCCCTCATGCGCCTGCGGATTGCCCGATCGTGCGCCGAACTGAATCGTCTTTTCGATCTGCTCGAGCTTGCCGCCCCAGATCCAGTCGTCGTCGTTGAGGTTGGGATAGCCCTTGGCACCGGCGCCGCCGGTGCCGTGACAGGGCACGCAATTATCGCCGAACGCCGCCCTGCCGCGGGCGCGCGCCAGCGCCAGCAGCGCGGGATCCTTCTCGATCTCGGCGAGCGGGGTGGCCGCGAGTTTGACCATCTTCTCGCCGCGGATCGTCTCGAGATTGGCGAGCTCGACCCGGACGGACGCGCGGGTCGAATAGTTGAGGAGGCCCGGGGTATAGCTCGTGATCAGCGGCCAGGCCGGATAGACGATCCAGTAGCCGATCGCCCAGATGATAGTGGCGTAGAACGTGAGCAGCCACCACCGCGGCAGCGGCGTGTTGAGCTCCTTGATGCCGTCCCACTGATGGCCGGTCGTGGACTTGCCGGTGGCGTGGTCGATTTCGCTATGGTGGTCGGTCATGGCTGATCAATCCTCACGCAACGGCATTCTTGCGGCGGCATCGAAGGTCGCCTTGTTCCGCGGCCAGAGCGCGTAGATCACGATGGCGATGAATATGCCGACAAAGAGCGGCGTCCAGAGCGACGTCACGAATTCCGACACCGGGTTCGAAGCGGTCAAGAGTGCTTTCATGTGACTGCCTTCAGCGCAAATTGGCTTTTTCGTTGTAGAGCTTGAGGTCGACGAGCGTGCCGAGCATCTGCAGGTAGGCGACCAGCGCGTCCATCTCGGTCGGATTGCCGCCCTTGGCGTCGAAATTGCGCACCACCGCCTTCGGATAGCGCTTCGAAAAGGAGTCGGTGCCAGCGTTATCGGGATCTGCCTGCGCTCTCAGATCGGCGGCGGCATTGGCGATCTGCTCGTCGCTGTAGGGAACGCCGACGCCGCGGTTGGCGCGCAGGTGATCGGCGGCGGCGGAGGCATCGAGCTCGGTCTCCGCCAGGAACGGGTAACCGGGCATGATCGACTGCGGCACGATGGCGCGCGGGTTCTTCAGATGAGTGACATGCCACTCGTCCGAATATTTGCCGCCGACGCGCGCCAGGTCCGGACCGGTGCGCTTGGAGCCCCACTGGAAAGGATGGTCGTACATGCTTTCGGCGGCGAGCGAGTAATGCCCGTAGCGCTCGATCTCGTCGCGCAGCGGCCGGATCATCTGCGAATGGCAGAGATAGCAGCCCTCGCGGACGTAGATGTTGCGCCCGGCGAGCTCCAACGGAGTGTACGGCCGCATGCCTTCCACCTTCTCGATCGTGCTCTTGAGGTAGAACAGCGGGGTGATCTCGACCAGCCCGCCGATCGCGATCACCACGAGGATGCCGATGACCAGAACGATCGAGTTCTTTTCGAAGATCTGATGTCTTGCCCAGAATGACATTTCTTTTCCTCACTCCGCCGGCTGCAGCGCAGGCGACGTCACTTCTTCCTCGCCCGCACGCACGGTCATCCAGAGATTGTAGGCCATGATCAGCGAGCCGATCACGAACAGGGCGCCGCCCGCCGCACGGATCACGTAGAAGGGATGCATCGCTTCCACTGTCTCGATGAAGGAATATTCGAGGAAGCCGAGCGCGGTGTAGGCGCGCCACATCAGGCCCTGCATGATCCCGGATACCCACATCGCGGAGATGTAGAGGACGATGCCGAGGGTCGAGATCCAGAAGTGCCAGTTGACCAGTTTGAGGCTGTAGAGGCCCTTGCGATTCCACAGCCACGGGACGAGGCAGTACAGCGCGCCGAAGGAGACGAAGCCGACCCAGCCGAGCGCGCCGGAATGCACATGGCCGATGGTCCAGTCGGTATAGTGTGACAGCGAGTTCACCACCTTGATAGACATCATCGGGCCTTCGAATGTCGACATTCCGTAGAAGGCAACGGAAACCACCAGCATGCGCAGCACCGGGTCGGTACGCAGCTTGTCCCATGCCCCCGACAGCGTCATCAGGCCGTTGATCATGCCGCCCCAGGAGGGCATCCACAGCATCACCGAGAAGGTCATGCCGAGCGTCTGCGCCCAGTCCGGCAGCGCCGTGTAGTGCAGATGGTGCGGTCCGGCCCAGATGTAGAGGAAGATCAGCGACCAGAAATGGATGATCGACAGTCGATAGGAATAGATCGGCCGGTCGCACCGCTTCGGAATGAAGTAGTACATGATCGCGAGGAAGCCGGCGGTCAGGAAGAAGCCGACCGCGTTATGGCCGTACCACCACTGGAACATGGCATCCTGCACCCCGCCCCAGGCGATGTAGGATTTCGAGCCGACGAACGACACCGGCAGGGTGGGATTATTGCCGAGATGCAGCACCGCAATGGTGATGATGAAGGCGAGATAGAACCAGTTGGCGACGAAGATGTGCGGTTCCTTGCGCTTGATGATCGTCACCAGGAACACCAGCAGATAGGTCACCCAGACGATGGTGAGCCAGAGATCGGCGTACCATTCGGGCTCGGCATATTCCTTGGATTGGGTGACGCCGAGCAGATAACCGGTGCCGGCGATCACGATGAACAAATTGTAGCCGAGCACCACGAACCAGGGCGCAAGATCGCCGGCGAGCCGCGCGCGGCAGGTCTTCTGCACCACATAGAAGGAGGTCGCGATCAGCACGTTGCCGCCGAAGGCGAAGATCACCGCCGATGTATGCAAGGGACGCAGCCGGCCGAAGCTGATCCACGGCAGGTCGAAATTCAGCGCCGGCCAGGCCAGCTGGCAGGCGATGATGAGGCCGACGAGGAATCCCGCAACGCCCCAGAACATCGCGATCGCCGCGCCGAACTTGATCGGACCCATATTGTAGTTCGGTCGGCCATTGATCTCCTGCGGCGGCAACTCGGCGGGGCGCTCGAGGTAGCGATTGAAAATCGCAAAGCAGGCCCAGAGGCTGAAGGCCGCGAAGAGCAAGGCGTGGAAGGCAAAGGCGCCGTCGGCGGCCTTGGCTGCGGCAAATACCGCAACAAATGCGGACACGGCGGAAAGCGCGCCAAGCCCTGCTTCGCCATGCGTCATCGATTTTGCGGCGGGGAATTGTGTCATTCTCGGATACTTTCGTAAGTGGCCCGTCTCACTGATCATGCTTTCGCAAATGCGAAATTGATTGAGATCAAGGCTTTCCGGATTTCCCACCGGCCCCTCACAAGGGCCGACTCTTCGGCCCCAAAAGCGAATGCCGGCAGCAATTTCGGCCACCGGCATCGCCGCGCAAGTCTCTGGCTCGGGGCTCTACGAGCCGCAGCACGTGCCATCCTTGCGTCCCAACCCCTCTTGCCTCAGTGCATAGAGCGTGCAGGTATTCGGGCAGTACTCATCCCGGTGGGAATCCCTGTGCGCGGCGAAATCGCCGGCGCAGCGCGACGTGGCCGAGCAGGTGCCGCATACCCGTTGCAGGTCCTGCAATACTTCAGGACACCTCCTCGCCAGCATCTCCTCGGAGAGTCCGAACTCGGCAAGCCGCTTTTTCAAGAGCTCCCCGCTCGCGTTGTTGGCGCACAGCTTGAAGAGCTCGGCGCGCGAAAGGCCGAATTCATGAGCAATGGCCCCGATCTGCTGGTCGTCCATGCCGCGCAGTTCCGACAGCTCTGCTGCGCGGTCGGAAAACCGCTTCATGCTGGCGATCAGCCTCCGGATGACGGGAAATTCGCGAAGCATCGATGATGTAGCCATGGCCGCCTCCCCTTTAAAAGCTGCGGCGCCTGGCTTTCTGAACATCGACATTCGCCGACACTCCACGGGTGCGGCGCTCGCCCCAGTACAACACGGAGCCAAAAGTCACGAACGCGCAGACGACGGCGGCAGTCAGGATCATCGCGTTGACGGGCATTGTCTTCCTCCTCTAAAGTCGGAACAACATGTCACGCGAACGCATCGGCGTTTTTGAGCTGCATCAAACTTGCAGACGAAGAGTCGGCCGGCCGCCATTGAGCCACATCAACCGGAAGATCCGCCAGCCATGCGAAAAGTACAAAATCGGGTCCAAATCAACGAGCATAACGACGTGATGCGATACATTCTCGGCGGCTTCGCCGCCATACTTGCCATGACCAATGCGGCTTTGGCCCTCACCCCCGCGGAGCAGCGCGGCAGGAATTTCGTCATCACCAATTGCTCGCGCTGCCATGCGGTCGACAAGATATCGCCCAGCCCGTTGAAGATCGCCCCACCCTTCCGCGACCTGCACCACAAGTATCCGATCGACACGCTGCAGGAAGCGCTGGCCGAGGGCATCTCCACAGGTCATCCGACCATGCCGGAGTTTCGCCTCGAGCCTGACCAGATCAATGACGTGCTTTCATATTTGAAGACTTTGGAATAGCGCGCGCTCCGCTCAGACCGCCTGCACCGTCCAGGCGATCAGTTCGCGGGCAATCTCGGAAAAAGCTGCATCGAAGGCGGCGACCACCGCCGGCGGACCGATCCTGTCGACCGCCTTGCTGGCGCTGAAGACGCGGGCGGCGACGACCTTGCCCTCCTTATTCAGAAGCCGGGCCGAAAAGGCGATCTTGGCGACCGGCGCCGATTCCCCGACCACCTGAAACTCCCTGATGTCGATCAGGAGCTGATAGTCCGCCTCGACGCCTTCGGCGCTGCGCAGCGGGGCGTGCGCAATATCGTAGTTCTCGAAGCTTTGGATCAGCCTTGCCTGCACCAGCCGCGGAATCGTGTCGGCCCACTGCGCGTTGGCGAACTCCGGCGATTCCTTCGGCGGCGAGAACAGGATGCGCTGGGTGTCGAACATCACCACGGTCGACGGCTCCGGGATCACCAGCTGTCCCGGCAGCGGCTTGCCCGGGCTTTCGGGTGCGGCCGCGGCCTGCAGATTGTAGACGGTCTTCGGCGGCGGCGTGCTGGCTCCCGTCATTCGCTCGAGTCCGGCCACAATACTGTCGAGTTTGCCGGTATTGCGCGCCAGCCCATCGGAAAACACCTTGAAGTTCGCGATCATGGCCTGCAGCGGCTCGGCGTTGTCGGCAAGGATCGTATCGACGCGCCGCAGAGCATCGCGCGCGGCCTGCGTCATGCTCTGCCCCGCCCCGGGCTCGGCGATCAGCGTCGGCACGCTGCCGGAAGCAGCTATCTCTTTGCCGCCTTCCAGCGCCACAACCGGCACGCCGGTCAGGCCCTGGAAATCCAGTCCCACCTTGGTGTCGGCGCGCACCGGAGTTGCGGCTGCGACCGCGATCGTCGCGTTGACGCGGCGGGGATTCTCGGTTGCGAGATTCAGCTCGGTCACCTCGCCGACGCGGATGCCATTGAACAGCACGGAGGCGCCGACCAGAAGCCCCGGCACCGGCCCGTCAAACTGCAGGTGATAAGTGCTTCGTGCGCCGATGCCGGCCGAGTTGTGCAGCCAGTAGACGAAGCCGAACACTGCCGCGATGGCGGCCAGCACGAAGGCGCCGACGATGACGAAGGGAGCTCGGGTTTCCATGTGCGTTTCTCAATCCGTTTTCTTGTGCAGCATCAGCGAGCGCTTGCCATGGAAATAAGCCTTCACCCACGGATGTTCGGAATGCAGCAGCTCGTCCATCGATCCGATCGCGACAATCTGGCCGTCTGCGAGTGCGGCGACGCGGTCACAGACCGTGTTCAGGCTGGCGAGGTCGTGGGTCACCATGAACACGGTCAGACCCAGAGTCTTCTGCAGCGTCTTGATCAGCGCGTCGAAATCGCCGGCCGCAATCGGATCGAGGCCGCTTGTCGGCTCGTCGAGGAAGACGATCGCGGGATCCAGCGCAAGTGCGCGCGCCAGCGCCACGCGCTTGGTCATGCCGCCGGAAAGCTCCGACGGCAGCTTGTCGCCGTCCTCAGGCGATAGTCCGACCATTTCGAGCTTGGCATCGGCAATCTCGTCCATCAGCGATTGCGACAGTGAGAGGTTCTCCCGCAAGGGAAACTGTACGTTCTGCCGCGCGGTCAGCGAGGAGAACAGCGCGCCCTGCTGAAACAGGATGCCCCATTTCGGCGCGCCGAAATGTCCATTGAGCCCGCCGGCCGCATCCGCATCCCAGCCCATCACCTCGATGCGGCCGGCCACCTTCGGGATCAGCCCGATGATGGTGCGCATCAAGACCGATTTGCCGCCGCCGGATGCACCGACGAGACCCAGTATCTCCCCCCTTCGCACGTCGAGCGACAGATGGTCGATGACGATGCGGCGGCCGAATCCGACCACGAGGTCGCTGACGCGGATCGCATATCGATCGGTGACGGCGTCCACGGCTACATTCCGATCGAGGCGAAAAAGACCGCAAACAGGCCGTCGAGCACGATGACAAGGAAGATCGACTTCACCACCGAAGTGGTGGTCTGCCGGCCCAGCGACTCTGCGCTGCCTTTCACCTTCAGCCCCTCGCTGCAAGCGATGATCCCGATCACCAGCGCCATGAACGGCGCCTTGATCATGCCGACCTGGAAATGCGTGATCGACACCGCCTCGTGCAGCCGCGCGATGAAGATCGCCGGCGACATGCCGCCATACAGCCAGGCGATCAGGCCGCCGCCATAGAGTGCAGCCATCGATCCCAGGAAGGCCAGGATCGGCAGCGCAATCATGAGCGCGATGATGCGCGGCAGGATCAGCACCTCGACGGGATCAAGCCCCATGGTCGTGAGCGCGTCGATCTCCTCGCGCATCTTCATCGAGCCGAGTTCCGCGGTGCAGGCGCTGCCGGAGCGGCCGGCTACCATGATGGCGACGATCAGCACGCCGATCTCGCGCAGCACCAGGATGCCGACCATGTCGACGACATAGGATTCGGCGCCGAACTTGCGGAAATGGAAGATGCCCTGCTGCGCGATGATCGCACCGATCAGAAAAGTGATCAAAACCATGATCGGAATCGCCTGCCAGCCGATCCGCCAGGTCTGGTAGACGAGCGAGGTCAGCCGCAGCGAGCGTGGGCGGCGCAGTACAGCGAGCAGCGCCCAGCTGGTCGCGCCCAGCATCTGCAGGAAAATCGCAGCCTCGCCGAGGGCGCCGACGGCCGCGCGTCCGATCTGCTCCAGCCGTGCGAGCACGGGATTTGGCTGCGGCCGCGCCGCACGCCTGCCGCGATTGACCTTGCGTACATCCTCGATCAGCTCCGCATGGCGCTGGTCGATCCCCGTGACGGCGACGGAATGGCCCGCCTGCTCCGCCCCACGCGACATCTTTTCGAGCAGCCACGCGCCGAGCGTATCGATTTCCCGCACGCCGGCGAGATCGACGCGCAGACGCGGCGCCCCGGCGAGTTGCGGCGCCACGGCGTTGAAGAGGCTTTCCAGCAAATTGGCATGGACGACCGTCCACGACCCGGCGGGACGAAGTTCAAGCGTATCGCCAACCGTGGCGACGTCGAGGAGCGGCGCGGAACCCAATTTCGAAAAGTCCGGTTTTGGAGGAGCCTGCCCCCTTCTAGGAGACCAGTGCCGCCCGCGAGTTGACCTGTCTCAAGGCGGGCTGCGGCAATTCTGCTTGAGCCAAATCAACGCCGCGCGCCGGTCGTGACATAGGATGTCCTGGCACTCCCTTCGGGAAGATCATGTCATGACGACATCCACCGAGTTTCGCGACGAATTGCTGGCGCTGAGGGCCGACGCAGCGCGGTTGCTCGGTACCGCGGGCGACGAGATGCTCAAGGCCTCACGCGAGCGCGCTGACGACGTTGCCGAACAGTTCAAATCGGCTCTGGACGAACTCGGCGAGGTCTTGGGCCGGGAGGAGCAACAGCTTGAAAAGCTTGTCGGGGAGCGTCCGATCGCCGCGCTCGCCTGCGCCTTCGCGGTCGGCGTCGTCGTCGGCGTTGCCTTGAGGAGAATCTGAATGAATTCCGAGAATATCGTGCGTAACCTGCGACTGCTATGGCGCGCCGACAAGATCATTGCCGAGATGCGGCTGCGCCACACGCTTGTGCGTCTGGGCCTCCTGGCTTTTGCCGGACTGATATCCGCCTTTGGCCTTCTGATGTTCGAACTGGCGGCCTATTTCGCGCTCGTCAACGTGGTGAGCACAGTGGTTGCCGCCGCCATGCTCGGCGCCGTCAATATCGTGATTGCGCTGATCCTCGTCATCATCGCCTCGCGCCGCAGCCTCGGCCAGGAGCTGACGCTGGCCAATGAGATCCATGATACCGCGGTCGAAGCGCTGCAGCTCGAGGCGCAGGCCGCGCAGTCGCAGGTAAATCGCCTGCTGCACCATCCGCTGGAAGGCGTGCTGCCGCTGATTGTGCCGCTGATCACCGCGGCGATCAGCCATTTGCGCAAGCCCGCCGCTGCGGCCGAGTAGAAACCCTCAAGCGAACAGGACCCGCCATGTCGTCGCCGACGCCCATTCTCAACGCTGCGCTGCCGCCGGCTTTCCGCCAGATCCGCATCGAACTCGCCCGCGAGCAGGGACATCCTGACGGCGCGCACAACATCGCCTACGTACTCGTCGCGCCTCTCGACCCAGACGGCCACATCGATGCGGAAGCGTGGCGGCGCCACCGCCAGGCCTGTCGCGTCGCGCGGCTGCGGCCCGGACAGGCGACGGTGCATGGTCATCTCGTGCACCGCCGCGGCGGCTCGTGGGCATTCCAATACGACGCAGAGATTTCCGATGAGGGAGGCTATCACTTCAACGAGGAGCGTTTCGAGCCCGGCGAATATGTCTCGGTGAACGAGGAAGGCCGCATGCATCCATTCCGCGTCGTCTCCGTCGCGCGGCTCTGACGCACCGCCTATCGGTCCAGCGGCAGCGTCACCTCGAAAAGATCGCGCTCGCTTGGATCTGGCTCGACCCTGAAGCCGAGGCTCCGGCACATTTCGACCATGGTGGTGTTTTCACGCAGCACCTGCCCGTAGATCTGCTTCAATCCTTCCGACTTCGCATATTCGATGAGAAGCTGCATCAGGGCCCAACCGAGGCCCCTGCCCTTGAGGTCCGAGCGCAGCAGGATGGCGTATTCTCCGGTCTCATAGATCGAATCCGAATGCAGGCGCACGACGCCGGCAAGCTCGCCGCTCGCCTCGTCGAAGGCGACGAACGCGATGGCGCGGGCATAGTCCAACTGGGTGAGGCGCGCGATGAACTCGTGCGAGAAATATTTCATCGGCGCGAGGAAGCGCAGCCGCAGATCCTCCATGGTGACGTGCCGGAGGAATTCATGGATCAACGGCTCGTCCTCGGGGCGGATCGGCCGCGTCAAGATGCGCCAGCCGTCCCGCAGTACGAGATGACGCACCCATTCGCTCGGATAGGGCCGCACGGCAAAGCGGGCGTTGCCGGGACCGGCGAATTTGCGGTCCGGTGCCGCGATGCCAACGCGGGCATCGACCGCCAGCACGCCCGAGGCGTCGGCCAGCAGCGGGTTGATGTCGAGGCCCGTCACCTCGGGCAGATCGGCGGCGAGCTGCGCCAGCTTCACCAATGTCAGCGCGACCGCATCCTCCTTCACGGCCGGCACGTCGCGATAGGCGGCGAGCAGCCGCGACACCCGCGTCCGCGCGATCAAGGCGCGCGCCAGCGAAAGATCGAGCGGCGGCAGTGCCAGGGCCTTGTCGTTGATGATCTCGACCGCGGTGCCGCCCCGCCCGAACACCACCACGGGACCGAAGGTCGGATCGTCCGCAATGCCGAGAATCAGTTCGCGTGCCTTTGTGCGCAGCACCATCGGCTGAACCAGCACGCCGGCGACCTTGGCGTCAGGCCGCAGCTTCGCTGCCCGCGCCAGGATGTCGGCGGCAGCCACGCGCACCTCGTCCGAGGTCGCGAGGTTGAGCATGACGCCGCCGACGTCGGATTTGTGCGTGATGTCGCGCGATAGCACCTTCAGCACCACCTTGCTGCCTTGCGCGAACAGAGATTCCGCGAGGGTTACCGCCTGCTCCGGATCGGCGGCCTCGAGCGTGGGCACCATATCTATCTGATACGCGTCGAGCAGCCGCTTCACCTCGGGCGGATCGAGCCAGCGCCGTCCCTCCGCGACCGCGGCCTGCACGATGCTACGGGCTGCGGCGACGTCGGGCACGAAGTCGGCGGGCAGGCTCGGCGGCACGGCTGAAAGGGCTTCGATGGCCTCGCGATGCTTGACCAGGTGCATGAAGCCGCGCACGGCGTCATCCTCGGTCGCGAAATTGGGAATCCCGGCGGCGTCGAACGTCTTCGATATCTCGGGCCCAGCCCCGACCCAGACCGCGAGCACCGCCTTTGCCGGATGAGGTTTGTCGCGGGCCGCTGCGACGACGCGCATCACGGTGTCGGCAATGTCGCTGGCGCGAGCCACGGCGGTCTGCACGTTCATCACCAGCACCGCATCGTTGTCGGAATCGGCGAGCAGTATCTCCAGCGCCGCCGCGTAGCGCGCCGCATCGGCGTCGCCGATGATGTCGACCGGGTTCGAACCCGACCAGGTCGGCGGCAGCTCGGCATCGAGCTGCTCGCGTGCCGCCGGCGAGAGCGCCGCGGTGACGCCGCCGAGCTCGGCCAGCCGGTCGACCGCCAGCACGCCGAGACCGCCGCCATTGGTCAGCATGGCTAGCCGCTTGCCATCCGGTGCCTTGAGCCGGCCGAGCGTCTCGGCACAGTCGAACAGTTCGCGCAGGTTGAAGACGCGCAGCATGCCCGCGCGACGGAAGGCGGCGTCGTACACGTCGTCCGCACCCGCCAGCGCCCCCGTATGCGTCGCCGCGGCGCGGGCGCCCTGGGCCATCCGGCCCGACTTCACCACCACGATCGGCTTGACGCGGGCTGCCGCACGCGCCGCCGACATGAATTTGCGCGCATCGCGCACCGCCTCGACATAGAGCAGGATCGCGCCGGTATCGCGGTCGAGGGCGAAGTAGTCGAGCAGATCGGCAATGTCCACGTCGAGCTGGTCCCCGATCGAGACAACGCCGGAGAAGCCGACGGACTTCTGGCCGGCCCAATCCACCATGCCGGCCGCGATCGCGCCGGACTGCGAGATCAGGGCCAGGTTGCCGCCGCGCGGCATATGCGCCGCGAAGCTCGCATTGAGCTTCATGCGCGGCATCATGATGCCGAGGCAATTTGGGCCGATCAGGCGCATGCGGTGCGCCCGCGCCGCGCGATGGGCTGCCTCCGAAAGCGAGCCGGGTCCCTGGCCGAGTCCGGCGTTGACGATGACCGCGCCCGCGGTGCCGCGCCTGCCGGCCGCATCGATGATTTCGGGGATTTCCCGTGCCGGCGCGGTGATGACGATGAGCTCCGGTGCGAACGGCAGCTTGTCGATATGGCTGAAGGCCTTCATGCCGGCGATTTCGCCATAACGCGGATTGACCACGCCGATCTCGCCCGCGAAGCCGCCCTGACGGATGTTTTGCAGGATGGCCGCGCCGAGCGAGGCCTGCCGAGGGCTGGCGCCCACCAACGCCACCGAGCGCGGCGCCAGCACGTTGCTCAATCGGTAGGTAGACATGGCTAATGATCTCGCGTGGCCCGAGGCCCGGATGTTAGTGCCAAATGCTGCGGAAACCAGAGCCTAGTGCGACAGCATGACCCAGCAAGGTGGCTGGTTGATGACGGTAGAGGTCACCCCATCCCAGACATGCCCTCCGAGCTGCGGGTGATCCAAGCCATCCATGACGGGGAGGTCGAGAGCGTTGTCCTCAGCCTCGATTGCGGGCGCGGTGACGCGGAGATCGAGGCCGCGCGCCAAGGCGACGCATTTCTCGACCGCCAGCATCATGGTTTGCTAGGAATCTCCGGTCAGCGCCAGCGGCACCTGCCGGATGGACGTTGTTATCCTCCCTCGGACTTGTATTCCGCGCAGAACTCCAGGGCGCGGATGACGTCCTCGCGCGCGATGATGCCGACCAGCCGCGAATCGCCGTCCAGGATCGGCAGGCTCCTCACCCGATGCTCGATCATCAGCTGCAATACCCGGGTCAGCTTGGTATCGCGGCCAGCATATATGAACTCGCGGGTCATGGCGCCGGCCACCGTCCGCCGCATCAGGTCGTCGTAGTGCGGCACCATCCGAGCCGGCGTGAACTCGAAGCAGGCGAGATAGTCGAACTTGCTGACGACGCCGACTATCTGAGCGTTGTCGACCACCGGAAAGCTGTTGAAGTCGGTCTCCTTGAAGCGCTGGCCGAGTTCGCGAATCGACATAGCCGGCGAAACGGTCACGACGTCGCGCATCATGTAGTCGGAGACGGTCTGTTCGAGGAATTTATACAAGCTGTCCGCCAAGTGCCTGGGTTTAGGATATCGCCGGACAAATCCGGAAACGGCATTAGAAAGCCGGAGCAGGAAAGGCCCTTGATCGAGGTCAAAAAGTCCGGGATTAAGTAATGAACCTTAAGGCCCGGCTCGAAATGTCACAGCGCAGGCAAATCACGTAAGATCCTGGCCGCTCGGGGGAGAAAGGCAAATGCTTCGCAGGCTCGTCTATCTCGTGGTTGCAGGCACGGCTTGTCTCGCCGGCATCACCGTGATCCTTCGCGCCTTCTCGGACATACTGCCGCTGGCTTCGACCGAACCGCAGATCATCTGGCAACTCGAGATCGGCTTCCTGCTCGCAGCAGCGCAATGGATTGCGCTTGCCGTGGTGGCGCTCGCGGCAATCTTCGTGGTCGTGCTGTTATGGAAGGCCGCCAGAACTCGCACGCCTTAACCGCGGCGAGCCCACCGCTAGTGCTTTCGCGCGCGCGAGAACAGCTGCGATGTCGCCTCGACGAGCCGCTGGTTTCGCCGCAGGAAATTCTGGCTCTCCCGGCTGAACACATCCATCTGGTGCTGGCCGCACTCCTTCAGCACGGTCCTGATGTTGTCCACCGAATGCGCCTCGTTGATCTTGGCGGCGAACTCGGCCGCCAGGGTCATCTCGGCGCGGACATCCTCAAGTATCTCATCGCTCGCGGTCACCAATTCGCCAAGAAAGACCCGCTGCGCGTCGAACATGAAATGCAGCGCCTGCTTGTTGAATTCTACAAACGCGCCCGGCGTATCGCTGGGCAGCCGCCCCGCTGCGGTTTCGGTCAACGTCTCTGACATGGAAAACCTCCTGCATTCCCGAGAATAAAGCTAACGCCGCAACGGTCGATATCGTTGAGCTGCGTCAAAACTTCAGCGAGACAACAGCGCACAGCGCGCGGTCTGCCCGACGAGGTGCTGGGTGACGCCGCCCAGCACCCATTCACGGAACCGCGAACGGCCATACGCGCCCGCCACCACCACGCCGGCGCCGACGTCGGCGGCAATCCGCTCGATTTGCTGCACCGCATTGCCGCATCGCTCGGGCACCTGGGCGCGCGCCGTGATGCCGTGGCGCGACAGCCAGCTGATGACATCTTCGGTCTGGCGCCGTATCGAGACCTGGCTGCCCTCGTCCTCGGCAATTCCTGCGACGGTGACTTCCTTGACCTTGGCCAGCAGCGGCAGCGCGTCGGCCACGGCCCGCCGCGCCTCCGGGCAGTCCTTCCAGGCGACCAGTGCACTGCGCAGATCCAGCCACTTCACCGTCGACGGCACGACCAGCAGGGGCCGGCCTGCCTGCAGCACCAGATCGCTGGGCCCCGCGATCGCGAACGGATCCGAGACCGCATTGCCGTCGCCACCGACGATGATGATATCGGCCGCGCGCGCTTCACGCGCGACATAGCGCGCCGGCAACTCCAAAGCCGAGCGCCACTCGATGTCTTTGGCGCGGCCGTGCATTGCCGCGCGGAATCGGCTCTCCAGCTCGCCCATGCGTTTCTTGATCGTGGCCTCTCCCTCCTCGATCAGCTGCTGGCCCGCGACGCCGTCGAGGAAATACATCGGAGGGCTGAACATAGCGGCTGCGATGCCGATCACCTTGGAGGAAAACTGCGTGGCAAATTGCCCGGACACTTCAAGTAACGCCTCATTCGGCTGATCCACCGCCAAGCCGACCATGGCCGTCGCATACGTCATCGGATTCCCCTTGTGCTATCCTCGCACGGCACTTAGGCCGGGGACCGCCGGGGCGCGATGAGATAGATCAAAGCCGGCCATGCGTGCGCTTTGACCTGCATCAACCTGCGTGACATTACTCCGGCTAGCGTTGCAACAAGTCTAAAACCGAGAGAGCTTGCCATGCGCGCCCATCAGATCATGACCCCGCAGGTCATCACCGCCTCCGTCGACAGCTCCATCGCGGAGGCGGCGCGCACGATGCTGGAACACCACATCAGCGGCATGCCTGTGCTCGATGCCAAGGGAAAGCTAGTCGGCATCGTCTCGCAAGGCGACTTCGTGCGCCGCGCTGAGATCGGAACCCAGCGGCGTCGGTCGCGCTGGCTGAAGCTGTTGCTCGGTCCGGGCCATGAAGCAGCTGATTTCGTGCGAGAGAGCGGCCGCAAGGTCGCAGACGTAATGAACCCTTCGCCGATCACGATCACCGAGGACACCACGCTCGAGGAAGTCGCCGCGACCATGGAGCGCAACGACATCAAGCGTGTTCCGGTCATGCGCGGCGACAAGCTCGTCGGCATCGTCACGCGCACCAATCTGGTCCAGGCGGTGCTTGATCTCGCCCGTGAGATCCCAGATCCGACCGCCGACGATGATCACATTCGCAACCGCATCTATGCCGCGATCGAGAAGCACGACTGGACGCCGCTCGGGCTCAGCATCGTGGTCCGCGACGGCATCGTGCATATCTCCGGCGTCATCACCGATGAGCGCTCGCGCCAGGCCACGATAGTCGCGGCAGAGAACGTTGCCGGCGTCCGCAAGGTGCATGACCACTTGGTCTGGGTCGAGCCGATGTCGGGCGTCTATGTCAATTCCGCCGAGGACGAGCAGGACGCCGAGGCGAAGGCGGGTTAACCGCCCCTCCGAACAGGCTTGAGCTTTGCCCGGTCTTGGGACAAATAGGCTTGTTCCATGGCTGGCTCCGTCGCGGCAGCGCCATAGCCGCTGGCGGCCGATTGCGAAGGCAAGGCGTGACCAATACCGTCCAACGACAGCTTGACGACCCCGCGCGGGACCTGCGTTTTCGCCTCGGCATCGAGCGATCCGGGGTCGGAATCTGGGATTTTGACTTGCTGACCGGTGAGGTCACTTGGTCGGAAAATGTCGCGGGGCTGTTCGGCGGCTCCGGGAGCCTCAGGTCCGGCTATGACGCTTTCCTCTCGCTGCTCGATCCGCTCGACCGCGAACGCGTGAGGCGGGCCATTGCGCATACCATCGAAACCGGCGAACATCTCGACATCACCTTTTCCGTGGCAACGCAGCCCGCTGCCCGGCACTGGGTGCGCCTGCGTGCGGGCCTCGTCCGCACCGGGGACGGCCTCCCGCATCATCTGACCGGTATTGCGCTCGACATCGACGAGGAAAAGCAGGTCCAGGAAGCGCTACGCACCCGCGAGATGCACCTCGTTTCGATCCTGGAGACCATCCCGGACGCGATGATCGTGATCGACAGCCGCGGCACCATGCAGTTCTTCAGCAAAGCCGCCGCGCGGCAGTTCGGCTACACTGAAGGCGAGGCGATCGGGCAAAACGTCAGCATCCTGATGCCGGAGCCGGACCGCAGCCGCCACGATTCCTATCTCGAGCGCTACCGCACCACCGGTGAGCGCCGCATCATCGGCATTGGCCGCATCGTCACCGGCAAGCGCAAGGACGGCACCACCTTTCCCATGCATCTGTCGGTCGGCGAGATGCGCTCGGGCGGCCAGACCTTCTTCACCGGCTTCGTGCGCGACCTCACCGAGCAGCAGCAAACCCAGCACCGCTTGCAGGAACTGCAATCGGAGCTGGTCCATATCTCGCGCCTGTCGGCGATGGGCGAGATGGCGTCTGCGCTGGCGCACGAGCTGAACCAGCCTCTGGCCGCCATCAGCAACTACATGAAGGGCTCGCGGCGACTGCTCACGGCCAGCCCCGATCCCAACCGGGCGAAGATCGAGAGCGCGATGGATCGTGCGGCCGAACAAGCGTTGCGCGCGGGCCAGATCATCCGCCGCCTGCGCGACTTCGTCGCGCGGGGCGAATCGGAAAAGCGCGTTGAAAGCATCACGAGGCTGATAGAGGAATCCGGCGCGCTGGGCCTCACCGGCGCGCGCGAACAAGGCGTCAATCTGCAATTCGAGCTCGACCGCAAGCACGATCTGGTGCTCGTTGACCGTGTCCAGATCCAGCAGGTGCTGGTCAACTTGTTCCGCAACGCGCTGGAGGCGATGGCAGGATCCGAGCAGCGCCGGCTGGTGGCCTCGACGAGGCCGGTCGCGGAGGACATGATCGAGATTGCCGTCGCCGACACCGGCACGGGTTTCGCCGATGGCGTCGAATCCAATCTGTTTCAGACTTTCTTCACCACCAAGGAAACCGGGATGGGCGTCGGGCTTTCGATCAGCCGCTCCATCGTCGAGGCGCATGGAGGGAAGATGTGGGCAGAGAACAACACTTCCGGCGGTGCCACCTTCCGCTTTACTCTGCCCGCCGTACCGAACGAGAGCCTGACCGATGCCTAGGGGAAAAGTCTACGTCATCGACGATGATGAAGCGATGCGGGATTCGCTGCAATTCCTGCTGGGCTCCGCCGATTTCGAGGTCACACTGTTCGATTCGGCGTTGGTGTTCCTCGACAAGCTCGGCGGTCTCGAATTCGGCTGCATTGTCTCGGACGTCCGCATGCCCGGAGTGGACGGCATCGAGATGCTGCGCCGCCTCAAGCATCTCGGCTGCCGCTTTCCGGTCATCATCATGACCGGGCAAGGCGACGTGCCGCTTGCAGTGGAGGCCATGAAGCTCGGCGCAGTCGATTTCCTGGAGAAACCGTTCGACGACGATCTCCTGATCTCCATGGTCGACTCCGGATTGAAACGCGCCGAGCCGGAGGCGAAGCAGGAGGCAATCACCCGCGAGATCGCCGAGCGGATCGCGACCCTGAGCCCGCGCGAGCGGCAGGTAATGGACGGGCTGGCGGCCGGCCTCTCCAACAAGGCGATCGCGCGCGAATACGACATCAGCCCACGCACGATCGAGGTCTACCGAGCCAATGTGATGACCAAGATGCAGGCCGGCAGCCTGTCGGAGCTGGTGCGGCTGGCGATGCGGGCCGGTGCGTTGAAGGATTGAGGCAGATCAAGCCGTTTCCTCCGATATCTGTCATAAAATCCAAATGCTTCGTGCGAATGAACCCGGAAGTTGCGGGATGATGCAGCCTTCACCGGCCAAGACCATGATCTATGTTGTCGATGACGATTCCGACGTGCTCGGCTCGCTGCAGTTTCTGCTCGAGACCGACGGCTTTGTCGTGCGAACCTTCAAGAGCGGCGCGGCTCTGCTGGGGGATGAGGCTTCGGATGTCGCCGATTGTTTCGTGATCGATTACAAGATGCCCAACATGAACGGGCTCGATTTGGTCAGGCGCCTGCGCAACCGGGACATTTCTGCGCCGATCATCCTCATCACGGGCTATACTGACGAGCATATCTCGGAACGGGCCGCGACCGCCGGCGTTCGCCACGTGGTTCGCAAGCCGCTGCTCGACGACAGTCTGATCGGCCATATCAGGGGCGCGCTGATGGAGCGCGATATCCGCCACTGATTCTCGTTGGCGGTGGCCCCCTCCGGTAAACTACGTAGGGGCTCCTCCTTAAGGCATCGGACCAAATTTCCTGCCTTGCGGTTCCCTCCTAGGGTCTGGACATCCCGGAACGAGGAGACGCCCAAATGCTCACCCAGTCGATCAGCACTTCTTCCCCCGCCGGCCGCAAGGTTGCCCCCGTTCCCTGCGCAACGAGCGACCGCTTCGGCGTCCTGACCGGGCATGCCGGCCTCGTCTCTACCGAGTTCACCTACCGGAAGGACGAGGAGATCTACGGCGAAGATGAGGCGGCGGAATATGTCTACCAGGTGATCCGAGGCGCGGTGCGTACCTACAAGCTGCTCTCCGACGGACGCCGCCAGATCGGCGCCTTCCATCTGCCGGGCGATGTGTTCGGCCTCGAATCCAGCGCGACCCATCGCCTCGCCGCCGAAGCCATCCTCGATACAACGCTGCGCCTCGTGAAGCGCAAAAGTCTGGAACAGTCCGCCCAGAACGACGTCCGCGTCGCCCGAGACCTCTGGTCGATCACTTCAAGCGAGCTGCAGCACGCGGAGAATCACATGCTGCTGCTCGGCCGCAAGACCGCGATGGAGCGCGTCGCCACCTTCCTGCTCGAAATGGACCGCCGCATCGCCAGGACCGGCATGATTGCGCTGCCGATGTGCCGCCGCGACATCGGCGACTATCTCGGACTGACGCTGGAGACCGTCTCGCGCGCGCTATCCGAGCTGCAGCATCAGGGCGTGCTCGGCCTTTCCGGCGCCCGCCAGATCGTGCTGCGCAATCGCGAGCGCCTCGCCGACCTTGAGGCGTAAGGCCTAATTGCGCGCTGAACCCCGCAAGGCGCGCAGGTCCATGTGCCGGTTCACATCCTTGTAAAGCAGGTAGCGGAAACGTCCGGGGCCGCCAGCATAGCAGGCCTGGGGACAGAATGCGCGCAGCCACATGTAGTCGCCGGCCTCGACCTCGACCCAGTCCTGGTTCAGCCGGTAGACGGCCTTGCCTTCGAGCACGTACAGCCCGTGCTCCATCACGTGAGTCTCGGCGAACGGGATCGAGGCGCCGGGCTCGAAGGTAACGATGGTGATGTGCATGTCGTGGCGCAGATCGGCCGGATCGACAAAGCGCGTAGTGGTCCATGTTCCGCTGGTGTCCGGCATCGGCACCGGGGTAATCGACGCCTCATTGGTCACGATCGGATCGGGCAACGCCAGATCGGGCACACGCTGATAGAGCTTGCGAATCCAATGGAAATGCGCCGAGCCCGCGCCGCGATTGCGCACGCTCCATGATTGTCCGGGCGGGATGTATGCAAAGCCGCCAGCGCGCATCATATGTTCGACGCCGGCAAGGCGGAGCGTGAGCTCGCCTCCGACCACGAACAGTGCCCCTTCGGCTTGCGGATCCGGCTCAGGCTGCTCGCTGCCGCCGGCTTCCGACAACTCCACGAGATAATGCGAGAACGTTTCGGCAAAGCCCGAGAGCGGACGGGCCAGCACCCACACCCGAGTGTGCTCCCAATGCGGCAGATAGCTTGCGACGATGTCGCGGATCACGCCTTTCGGGATCACGGCATAAGCTTCGGTGAATACGGCCCGTCCGGTCAGAAGCTCGGTCTGGGCGGGATGGCCTGCCGGCGGCACATGATAGGATCGCGATGACATTGCTTTCGCCTCTTTCGGGATCATGCGGCATGGGGGGCGAGGGCGAGCCAGTTCTCTTCCGCCAGCCTGACCTCCTCGAGATTGTCGCCGGGACCCGCGCGGTCGACTACCAGGAAGGGACTGGGATCCGTCAGAACAAGCAGCGGATGATGCCAGGTGCTTCGCGCATAGTTCACGCCCTGCTGTCCCGACGCGGAGAAAGCGCGGTAGCTTGCGGGTACATCGGGATCGGTGCAGACCACGACGAGCCAGGGTCGCTCGTTCAACGGCATGAACAGCTGACTGCCCAGCGGATGGCGCTCCATCAGCTTGATCAGTATCGGGATCGGCCGCGCCGAACCCGTGAACAGGCTGATATTGACCGCCCCGCGCTCGGCCGTCACGTCGATGCGGGCGAGTCCGTCGAACCGCTGCGCAAAGCCGTCGTTGATCAGCTTCGGCTTCGCATCCTTGGCCTCGATCACCTCGCCGAACGGTGCAAAGGCCGCCTTGGTCAGGGGTGCAATCGGAAGCGTCAACCGTCCCTCTCTATCCGTCACCGCAGCGCAAGCCTGCGCGGTTCGTTCTTACGAAACCCCAGCCGACTGCGCCAGCCCGGCTCGTGCTACAACATCGCCGCACCTATCCCGGCGACTGCGCTGAAGACGACTACGACGAGCGGCGGCGCGCGCCAGGCTACCAGCAGCACGAAGCCGGTCAGCGCAATGGCGAAATCGCGCGGCCCCTGCACCGAGCTGGTCCACACGGGATTGTAGAGGGCAGCGCCGAGGATGCCGACGACGGCCGCATTGACACCGCGCATCATCGCCTGTGCCGAAGGGCGCTTGCGGAAATTGTCCCAGAACGGCAGCGCCGCAAGCAGGATCAGGATCCCCGGCAGGAAAATGCCGATCAGTGCCAGCACCGCGCCTGCGATACCGCTGGGCGAGCCCTTGACCAACGCGCCGAGATAGGCCGCGAAGGTGAACAGCGGCCCCGGCACCGCCTGCGCC
>JAEZEU010000391.1 GCA_023432885.1 Pseudomonadota bacterium
TACTTTCGTAACTCGCTTGATCTGAGAGACCGAGTCCAAGTCAGGATCATCAAAAAGCGGCTAAGGCTTTCCGAAACCGAACTTTCCGCGATCGTGCGGAAGTCGGGCCCTTCCTTGACGGCAATCAGCAAGGAAGCCAACGTTCGCCTTACTTCCAGTTGAGACCCCTCAACCGGGACGATGTGCTACGCTCGCCAAGTCTGGGCTCTCAAAGCTCAGCGAAGCCGCAGACTACTTTAGCCTAGGACGAGCTAATCGCATTAGGATCGCTTTCAGTGGCGGTCTCGTGGGCTGGTAGTGATCAGAACGCAGATAGAGCCGCGTGCCGGACTCTCAACGATCTCGCAAGCCCGATCATTCTCGATGCTTCAAGCGACAAAGAAGCATGGCCCAATGCACCAGGCCGCCCGGCAGTGCATCTTCCCGAGGAATACGGCGGGTGAATCCTGATCAGGCTCAGACTAAATCTTCAGACTGCGCGGATGCTCCTGAGTGAAAAGACTGCGGCTGGGTCCGAGTCCTCGTTAGAGCGCAGCCTTCTCTCCCGCTGGGGAGCTTATCGGACTATCAATTCAACCCAAAAGCCACCGTGCTTCAGTTCCCAAAGAGGCCGCCGGGCCCATCTCGATGTTCGTCCGCACCGAACGCCAGGATTCCGGGACGGTCCTGCCGCGCTGCATCTTGCTGTTGCTGGTCGTGCTGCTGCTTCAACCGCGCCGCCTCGCGCCTTGCCTTTCTCTCTGCGTAGCGCCTTCGACGCTCGCGCTCTTCGGCTTCAGCCTTCCGCTGTGCCGCGCGCTCGGCCAGCTTCTCCTTTTCCGCCCTCTCAGCCGTTTTATCCTTCTCGGTACGGACTTCCACAGGAGGCGACACGTCCGGCTGCGCATGCTCCACGGGAGGAGAAGGATTTGGAACGACAGGCTTCGTGTCGGGCGGCGCCGGCCGCGGCGCAGCCTCGGCTGAAGCAGGCAGAATGATCCGGACGGGCTGCAGCCGATCTGCCGCTGTCTCTCTGCTCGGCGGGACGGGCTCCATTGCCGTTCTCGCCAACATCAGTCCCCCGCCAAAGCCGGTACCGATGAGCAGAATTGTCGTCCCTATGCCGGCGAAAAACATGCGTGCATTTGACATGGTCACCCTCCAAGACTGACCATGAACGCCATATGCCGTGTTTAGTTTCGGCCCGCAAAGCCGTGAGCGAAGGCGGAACGTACCATTGATCCGCACATTGAATCGGCATGGATCGGATTTTCCTCATCATCATGTCCGCGAGCATCGTCCTGCTCACGACCGCTTTCGGACTGGCGTCACCGCAGGCGGATGGAATCCACCCTCGGGGAGAGGTTCCATTGTTGCTGCGCACTATCCCGCGCGCTGACGTCACGAAAGACCAAACCGTTGGCCGACCAGTTTGGCGTGGGCAACGTGAGCCCTCGACGGTCCGCGGCGGGTAAGCAGCCCCGGCGCAATAGGTGGATCGGCAGTGGAACCAACCCGGACACCAGGAATTAGGTTCTTCCGCCAGCCGTCGGCGGGCTTGGCTCGACGACGAGACATCGATGGCCTGGATTCGGCCAAAGGACCAGCAATGGGCGCTCGCACCGCCGCGCAAAGTGAATTCCTCTCGGGCGGCGGGTCGATGGGAGCTACCTTGAGAGCGTGGGATTGGACCACCTCTCCGATGGGCCGCCCCGAAGATTGGACGTCAAGCCTGAAGACGACGATCAGCCTTGTCCTGAGGGCGCAGGCGCAGATCGTGCTGTTCTGGGGCCCGGAATTCATCGCGCTCTACAACGATGCATATGCGCCGACAATCGGCGACAAGCATCCCCGCGCCATCGGTCGGCCCGCCCGGGAAAACTGGACCGAATTATGGGACGACCTTGGCCCGCTCCTCAATGGTGTCCGTGAGACCGGGAAGACTTTCTTTGCAAAGGATCGCCCCTTTTACATCGAGCGGCATGGATATGGAGAGACGGTATACTTCGATGTCTCATATTCGGCAGTAACCGACGAGGACGGCTCGATAGCAGGGGTGCTGTGTATCGTGTCGGAAACGACGGAGCGAATCCGCGCTGAAGCAGCGCTGCGCGAAAGCGAGACCAAGCTCCGGGAACTGAACGAGACGCTGGAAAAGCGAATACTCGAGCGCACGCGCGAACTCAAGCAAGCGCACGAGACATTGCGTCAGTCTCAAAAGATGGAAGCGCTGGGCCAATTAACCGGCGGCATCGCGCATGACTTCAACAATCTTCTTCAGGGCATCGCAGGAAACCTCGATCTCATTCGCCGCAATCCGGATGATCAGGAGCGCGTTCGCCGCTGGTCACAGGCCGGCCTGAAGGCTGCCGAACGTGGAGCGCGGCTGGCAGCACAATTGCTCGCGTTCTCGCGCACCCAGAAGCTTCATATCCAGCCGCTCGATATCTCGCGAATCGTCGCCGGTCTCGCCGAGATGCTCAATCGAAGCATCGGGCCGGCTATTCAGATTGAAATGGACTTGAACTCGGAGCACGGCTTCGTGCTTGGCGATCAGGTCCAACTGGAAATGGCTGTGCTGAACCTCACCTTGAACGCCCGCGATGCCATGCCGGACGGTGGCAGGCTTACCGTCTCGACCAGGGTACGCGAGATAACGAACGATCACGAACTCTCGGACGGCAAATATGTCGAACTTTCCATTTCCGACAGCGGGGTTGGGATGCCCAACGACGTTCTGGAGCGGGCTTTCGAGCCCTTCTTCACAACGAAGGAGGTTGGGAAAGGCACGGGTCTCGGTCTTAGCCAAGTCTATGCCGCGGTCAGGCAGTCCGGCGGGACCGTCCGGCTGGAAAGCCTCGTCGGCAGAGGTACCGTTGTCCGCCTGATGCTTCGCTCCACCGAACCCGCGCCAGCCGAGAGAGATGAGCCTGCACCAATCCAGAAGGTCGGCACTTGTGCGGGGAAGATCCTCGTCATCGACGATGATCCGGACGTGCGCAGCTTTTTGACGGAGTCCCTATTCTCCCTCGGATATGAGGGAATCGCAAGGGACGATGGCCCGGCCGCCCTGGCAGAGCTGGACCAGATCAACCCCGATGCCATCATTCTCGATTTCGCCATGCCGGGAATGAATGGCGCTGAGGTCGCTCGCCAGGTGCGGCAACGCCGGCCCGAATTTCCGATTGTCTTTGCAAGCGGCTATTCTGAGTCGGCCGCCGTCAAGGCTGTCATGGGCCCCCGCTCAGAGCTGCTGCAGAAGCCCTTCAAGATTGAAGAGTTGCAATCGGCCCTCCACCAGTTGCTGGTGGATTTCGATTCGCCTTTGAACCCCGGCTGAGCCCATTTCAATCGTCACAACGCCTCACATTGATCTAGATCAAGAGAACAATGCGGAGCCTTCGCTTCTATCGGGGGGCGGCCGTAGAGAGCCGGGACCGCGACGCAGCGTATTTCGCGCAGCAGAAAGTGGCGAAGCTCGGTCAGTCTCCATGCGATGAAGCCATAGCTCGAGGAGTCGGGCGCCGCCTGCGGCGAGGAGACCGAGGGCCGTTTGCAGCGATGAATTCACGCTCTAAGAGCCGGAAAGGACATACGATGCATCCAGTTATCATGGCCATGGCGGCGGCTACACAGTTGTTGACCCCCGCTTCCGATTCCGTCCCGAAATTCAACGTTGAAGCGACCTGCAGAGCATCGGTCGAAGCCGACAAGGCAATGGCTCTGGTGCTGCCGCAAAGCTATGACAAGTGCATGAGCGACGAGATGTCGGCGCGGCAGGCATTGGAGCCGATCTGGAGTTCGTATCGGGCGGCTATCAGGACCCAGTGCGAGGGGGAGGCGACGGACGTCGGCGAGGCAAGTTATGTCGATCTATTGACCTGTCTCCAACTGACGGATGGATCAGTTACGGCCTCGACAAATGGTCTGGTCGGTGCGAGCAAAAAAAAGAAGGGTTCGAAATAGGCCGCATCACTCGCGACGGCGAAGTGCAGGAGGATGGTCCACGGGAGCGCCGTGGTCCAAGGTTGCAGGGTAGGAAGCGCCGGCTGCGTGCAAGGTGGTCCACAAGCATGCGCGCTGCGACGAGATCCGGCGCCTCCACACCCCTGAATGAACTGCGGTTTGCTCCTCTACCTGTCAGGCCGCCGGTCGTTCCTCGGACGGCCGAACATTCTGGTTCAACCGGAACAGGTTGCCGGGATCGTACTTGGACTTCAGCGCTATCAAACGGGCATAGTTGGGGCCGTATGCGCTGGACACGCGATCGGTTTCATCTTCTGGCATGAAGTTGACGTAGACGCCGCCGGTCGCGTGGGGCGCGGCCTCGGCAAAGAGCTTCCGCGCCCAGTCGATCGAGCGCCTCTCATCCGCCGGTTCGCGCCACCGCGTGTGGACATTCATGGCAAAGTTGGCGTTACGATGAGGGTAGGCCATCGCGTCAGACGCAACACGGCTGGCCGCCCCTCCAAGCTGGCCGATGAAGATTTCGCACTCTTCGGTCGGAAGCGTTGCGATCTGGCTGACGAGGACATTCAGAAGACCGTCGCTGAGTTCGGTGAAATTATGCGACTTCCAGTAGTTGAAGGCGCCCGGGGTCAGCAATGGGTCGAATGCACTTTGCCAAGCCGTGAACGGCTGCATGCCGATCACATCGGCAATGGGCTCCCCGAGCGAGCGCAGCGGTTCCAATGCACGGTTGCCGTCGCGTTCGTCTCCCACATAGCATACCGCGAAGACGATGATCTCCTTGCCGTGAACGTCGGCCGGCAGGAACGGCAGCGGCGGGGCCTTTCTGAGCACTACCCATTGCGTGAGCTCATCGGGGGCCCTGGCTGCAACCTCGCGATAGCCGGCGAGAAGCTCTCTCGCCCGTGCAAATGAATGGACGATGAGGCCGGACAAGACCATGGGTCCCACCGGGTGCAGGCGGAATTCGAACGAGCTCACGACGCCGAAATTGCCGCCGCCCCCGCGCAGCGCCCAGAACAGGTCAGGGTTTTCGGTTTCGCTCGCCGGCACGAGCTTGCCGTCAGCCGTAACCACGTCGGCTGAGATGAGGTTATCGATAGCCAGCCCGAACTTGCGGCTGAGCCATCCGAATCCGCCACCGAGCGTGAGCCCCGCCACGCCGGTCGTCGAATTGATGCCGAGCGGAGTGGCGAGCCCGAAGGCTTGCGCCTCCCTGTCGAAGTCGCTGAGCGTTGCGCCGGATTCGACGCGCGCAGTCCGACGCATGGGATCGACCCGAACACCACGCATCAGCGACAGGTCGAGCAGAAGGCCTCCTTCGCATACGGCGTTGCCCGCAATGTTATGGCCGCCGGCACGCACCGCGACCAGAACACCACGTTCGCGCGCGAAAGTGACCGCACGCATGATGTCGGCGGCCCCCCTGCAGCGGACCACCGCGCCGGGGTGACGGTCGATCATCGCATTCCAGATCGTGCGGGCTTCATCGTAGCCCGCCTCCTGGGGCAGACAGACGGCGCCTCGCAATGTCTGTCGCAAGGCGTCGAGAGTGTCATTTCCAACCAAAATTGCCCCGCCCTGCAGCGAGGCCAGCCGGATCTCGGTCATGGTATTTCCTCCAATGCTATGGCGGTGAGCGTCGGCAGGCGTCGACCTCACTCCTTCCGGACAAGTTCAGTCAAAAGTTCCGGACAGCATCAGCCAAGAGACGAGTCGTCCCCTTCGTCCTATCCGCGGTAGACCCCCGCGATATCTCTCTCGCGCCGCTCGGCGAATGGCGGCTGCTGTCAACGTGAGTCCTGCTCAGCGAAAGAAAGGTTCACCGAGAATTTGTCGCTTCGATGTTCGTCGGCAAGCATGGAACCTTGATGGTTCCTGCGCTGAGCAGATCTACGTGCTCACGGGCCTGCCCGCAGTCGCTGATCGCGGCGGAGCAATAGCGGCCCGTAGGCCAGCGCAAAACCAAAGAATGCGATCACCCAGGCGCCTGCCGCGAGGTGCAGCAACAGATCGCTCTGAGCGGTGTGAATGACCGCGCAGATACGCGCCAGCGCGGCGATGATGATGGCGGCATAGATCGCCTGCGTACCCGCGGAAGCCGTGAGTGCATTGCCGGTATGGCCGAGCGAGGCGCGCGTCATCACCGCGAGCGTCATGATGCCGGCCGCGCCCGCCATCCAGGCATGGGTGCCGGCGCTCGACGGCATGAGGCCGAACGAAGCGGCCGCATTCAGCAGGAAGCCGAGCGGCACGAAGAAATAGCCGACATGCAGGATGGTCAGAAGCCGCTCGCGCAGCGTGCGGTCGCCGGCCCAGCGCGACAGCCGCACCAGATGCGCGAGCCCTGCGATGCCAAGCGCCACGCCGGCGGCGTGGCTGTCCGGCACCACGATCCAGCTCGCCAGCGCCAGCGCCCCGAGTGCGACCACGACCACGTCGAAGCGGTTGAAAGGCACTGGCAGGCGACCGGGATTCTCCCGGACCAGCCAGTTGCGGGTGAAGCTCGGAATGATGCGCCCCCCAATCAAGGAGATCAGCAGCACGACGACGGCAATGCCGATGCGGGTGCCGAGTTCGGCAACGCCGTGAAGATGCCCTTCAAGGTGAAACGCGATATTGCCGGCAAACAACAGCGTGACTAGGCCGATGACCGGGAGGTTCCGCCAGTTGCGCCCGGCCGCGATCTCACGCGCAGCCGCCGCCACCACCAGCAGGAGAAAGCTTCCATCCACCAGCATCGAAAGCCACCATCCGGTGCTCGCGGAAAACGTCACGGCAAGCCGGCCGGCGAGCCACACGGCAACGAGCGTCGCCAGCGGCGTGCCCTGCAACGGCAGCCGCCCGGTCCAGTTCGGTATAGCCGTGAACAGAAATCCGGTGATGATGGCCGGCAGATAGCCGTAGAGCATTTCATGCACATGCCAGTCGCGCGGTGCGAAGGCGGAAGAAAGCTTCAGTTCGCCGTAGAACACCGGGACCCAGATCAGGATTGCAAGTCCCGCCTGGATCGCGCCGAGGAGGAAGAATGGCCGGAAACCGTTCGCAAACAGCGGCCATCCCCGGTACGCGCGGTACCGGGGAATGCCCCCTGCCGCGGCCTGGCCAGCCACTGTCGCTACTCCGCTCACTTGGCCGCGGCCTGCTGCGAAACCCGGTCGAACAGCGTCGCAAAGACCTGCCTGGCCTTGCCACTCTGCGGCACCGCCCTGGCCTGATCGAGATTGTCGGGCTTGCCGACCACGACGAGGGCCACCATGCCCATGGCGTAGTGCGGCATGCACTTGACGCCGTAGACGCCGGGCTTGTCGAACTTCACAGCAACGTCTTCGTTCATCTTGCCGGCAAAGGGCGCGGCGCCCTCCGGCAACATGCCTTTGATGGTCTCGGCATTATGGCTCTTGTCTGCGGCGACGAACTTCACGGTGTCGCCCGGCTCGATCTTCACCAGCGACGGCTCGAATACCATCAGGCCCTCGGCCCCCTTGTTGAGCATCTTGACCTCGACCTCGGTGGCCAGCCCCATGCCCGCGCTCATCAGCAGCGCGAATGCCGCCAGCGGAATTACCTTTCGCATCATGCTTCTCCGGTGGATTATCGCCCTTGCGAGGCGTTCTCAGGAATTTTCTAGAGCAAACGAGCGTGCGACTGGTTGCGCCAGCGCAAACTTCCGCTTGATCGCGCGGGCTCGCTCTTTAGACTCCGACGCGGTCATTCCGGGGCACGCGCAGCCTGAAGTCCGGAATCCAAGGCATCCGGGTCTGGTCGTGCCGACCATTCCGCAATGACGGAGTAGTAAAAAGACATGGTCTCGGTCGACGCCACGCTGGTGGCCCATCTACCGACATTTTCGGGTTTGTCCGGCGAAGAACTCGCCGAGGTCCTGCGCGAGGCGCGTTCGGTCCGATATCCCAGGAACACCGAAATCTTCTCGCAGGGCGATGATGCCCATTCATTTTTCCTGTTGCTGAACGGCCATGTAAAGGCCAGCAAGACCACGCCGACAGGCGAGCAGGTGGTGATGCGCTATGTCGCGCCCGGCGAGATTTTCGGCGTCGCGCCCGCGATGGGGCTGAAGCAATATCCCGCCACGGCTACCGCGGCCGACGAGAGCGTGGTGTTGATCTGGCCGGCGGCGGCCTGGCCGCGGCTGGTGGCGAAATTCCCGGCGCTCGCCACCAACACGCTGCAGGCGGTCGGCAGCCGGCTCCAGGAGTCGTTTACCCGCGTCGTGGAGATGTCGACCGAGCAAGTCGAGCAGCGCGTCGCGCACACGCTGGTGCGGCTCGCCAAACATTCCGGCCGCAAGGTCGACGGCGGCCTCGAGATCGACTTTCCGATCAGCCGCCAGGACATCGCCCAGATGACGGGGACGACGCTTCATACCGTCAGCCGCATCCTGTCGGGCTGGGAACAGGCTGGCCTCATCGAAAGCGGGCGGCAGCGCATCATGCTGCGCGAGCCTGAAAAGATTTTTGCGCTCGCCGAGACGCCCGACGATGCCTAACTACGCGACGGAGCGCATGGGAGTTCGCAGTTCTGCTCCCCCCCTCGACCACAAATGAATAGCGCCAGCCGGGGTTCCGGTTCACCCATTCGCTCTTCGCAAGCACCAAAGAAGGGCGAGGCTTTGCAAGAGCGCGCTTCCGTATATTCCCTTAGGGTCGCGACCGGATTTTTTTTGGCTTTTCCTCCCTGCTATCCATCAGCCTGCCTACTGCTGTGCGAAAGCGGAGGACATTATGCGACTGGGATTAACGCTCGCGGCTGTTGGAATCATCATTCTGCTGCCGAAAACCGAACTCTATCTGTCCAGAACGCAGAACGCGCAGGCTGCTCCCGAGATTTCTGCTTCAGCTCCGATAGATCGTTCAGATGCTGGCCTGCGGAGCGAGGGTCGGACGAAATGCGACCCTGATGCCGCAAAGCACATCATCTCCACAAGAAAAGACGAACGCATGCCGGAGATCTCCCACGTGAACGTCGTCTGCGACACGATCACCACGGCGATGTGGAAGAGCCACTGACAGAGGCAGCTCTACTCTTGCGCACCAATCTGGCCAACGGCCGCCAATCAGATTGGACGCTCTGATGAAGTGAAATCCGCTCGGTGAGGTGCGCTTCTTGAGCACGCCACGCGCTTGCTCAAGAGCGTTGCAGGGCAAGTGCAGCTCCTCCAGCGTCGAGGCATTGCTGATCCGCCCTGCCAATTGGTTTCACACCGCGCGGCTGTGCAGCCGCTGCGACTGGTCGAGATGCGCGTCGAAGGCGGCCGCGACACTGCGCACCAGGAAGCGCGAACCCGCCGGCACCGCCAGCGAAGAGCCCTCGAGCTCGACAATGCCGTCGGAAACGAGATCGGGCAGGCGCGGGGCCGATTGCAGCATTTCGTCCGCTTCCGCACCGTGCCGCGCGCAGACCGAAGCGAGATCGACGGCAAAATCGCACATGATGCGTTCGATGATCTCCGCGCGCAGGCGATCGTCGCCGGTGAGCCGATAGCCACGCACGGTTGCAAGACCACCCTGCGCGATGGCCTGCGAATAGGCGGGAATGGCGACCTCGTTCTGCACGAACCCCTGCGGCAGCCGGCCGATCGCGCTGGCGCCGAAGCCGAGCAGGAAGCTGCTTTGGTCGGTGGTGTAGCCCTGGAAATTCCGCCGCAGTGTGCCGCTCGCCAGGGCGCGCGCCATGGAATCCTCCGGCAGAGCGAAGTGATCGAGCCCGACCTGAACGTAGCCGGCCTCGTGCAGGCTTTGCGCGATCGCGCCGGCCTGCTCGTGGCGCTCAAGGCTGTCCGGGAGCCACTCGTCCCTGATCTTGCGCTGGTGCTTCTTGAAGGCCGGCACGTGCGCGTAGCCGAACACGGAGAGGCGATCCGGACGCAGCTCGATGCAGCGTGCGACGGTGTCGAGGCATGAGGCGACCGTCTGGTGCGGCAGGCCGTAAATCACGTCGAAATTGATGCCGGAAACGCCGGCGCGGCGCAGACCGCTGCACGCCGCTTCCGTCTGCTCAAAGCTCTGCACGCGATTGATAGCGCGCTGCACTTTCGCATCGAAACTCTGCACGCCGAGGCTGGCGCGATTAACGCCGCCAAGCGCGAGGGCCTCGATCATGCGCGGCGACAGCGTGCGTGGATCGATCTCGACGGCGACCTCGGCCGAAGGCGTCACGAAAAAGCAATGGCGGAGCAGGCCGAGCAACTCGGCAAAAGGCTCGGGCGCCATGATGGTGGGCGTGCCGCCGCCGAAATGGATGTGCTCGACGGTGATGCGGCGGTCGATCTGCCGCACGACCTGCTCGATCTCGGCGCGGAGCACCGATTCATACGCCGCGATCGGCTGATCGCGCCTCGCCACCGTGGTATGGCAACCGCAATAGCTGCACATCGCGCGGCAGAACGGCACATGCAGGTAAAGCGAGGCGCTGGCCTTGAGCGGAATCACTTTCAGCCACTCGGCATAGGTATCGGCCCCGACGGCAGAGGAGAAATGGGGAGCGCTGGGATAGCTCGTGTAGCGCGGCAAACGCTCCTGCCCGTAGCAAACCGCAAGATCTGGCCTCATCGCGATGTAATTCCCGGCTGGATTGGGGCGGGGACACCTGACCGGCGCCCGCATGACCGGCTTAGTTACATGCCGACCCCGCGCCCGATTTGCGCCCGGTCAAAGCGCGAGGCGAAAAGATCGGAATGGCTCGCAATTTATTGCGCTGGCGCAAGGCATGGGATGCGGCTTCAGGCGAGACGAAGACAATGTGCTGCTGTCAGATCCCGCCTTGCCAAGATTTTCGTCCTGCCCCAACGAGGTCGGTGGGGCACTGCGGCCTTATGATCCGGATCTGGGCGAGCTTTGCCGCCGGCGTCGTGCTGCTGTCGCTCTCGCTGGCGAGCCTAGTGTGGCTGATCTCGCGGTTCGCGTAAGCCGCTTGCGACAGCGCTGCCGCGGCGAGTTGAACGGCCGTTAGGGTAAATGCCGATTCACTAATCCCACTTAGCTTACCTACGTAGCATTACGTAATTCGCTTCCAATCGCCGGGATGGTTGTTGCAGCGCAAATGGAATGGCCGAGGGAGGAGCAAAATGCGGCGGTAATCAAACGGAAGGAGCGATCCGATGTTGACCCGCAGAGCCGCACTCATGAGCGCCGCCGCTGCAGCCCTGATGCTGGCTGCGTCCTTACCCGCCGCCAAGGCCGCGGACGACCTCAAGCTGCCGCGCCAGAAGGTCGAACTGGTCGCGCCGCCGTTCGTGCACGCGCATGAGCAGGCGACGAGGCAGGGCCCGAAGATCGTCGAGTTCACGCTGACCATCGAGGAAAAGAAGGTCGTCATCGACGACAAGGGCACCACCTTCCAGGCCATGACGTTCAATGGCACGATGCCTGGCCCGCTGATGGTCGTGCATGAGGGCGACTATGTCGAGGTGACGCTGGTCAACCCCGCCACCAACTCGATGCCGCACAATGTCGACTTCCACTCCGCGACCGGCGCGCTCGGCGGCGCCGAGCTGACGCTGGTCAATCCGGGCGAGCAGGCCACGCTGCGCTGGAAGGCGACGCGCAGTGGCGTCTTCGTCTATCACTGCGCGCCGGGCGGCCCGATGATCCCCTGGCATGTGGTGTCCGGCATGAACGGCGCCGTCATGGTGCTGCCGCGCGAGGGGCTGACCGACGGCAAGGGCAAGCCGGTGAAGTACGACACCGTCTACTATATCGGCGAGCAGGACATGTATGTGCCGCGTGACGAGAAGGGGAATTTCAAGTCCTATGACTCTGCCGGAGAATCCTTCAACGACACCGTCGAGGTGATGCGCAAGCTGATTCCGACCCATGTCGTGTTCAACGGCAAGGTTGGCGCGCTGACCGGCAAGAACGCGCTCGCCGCCAAGGTCGGCGAGACGGTGCTGATCGTGCACTCGCAGGCCAATCGCGACAGCCGTCCGCACCTGATCGGCGGCCATGGCGACTATGTCTGGGAGAGCGGCAAATTCTCCAATGCACCGGAGACGGGGCTGGAGACCTGGTTTATCCGTGGTGGCTCTGCAGGTGCTGCGACCTACAAGTTCCTGCAGCCGGGCATCTACGCCTATGTCACGCATAACCTGATCGAGGCCGTCGAACTCGGCGCCACCGCCCACTTCAAGGTGGAAGGCAAGTGGAACGACGACCTGATGACCCAGGTGAAGGCGCCGATGGAAATTCCGACCCGCTGAACACCACCTCGACACCAGGGCGCCGCGTGCGGCGCCCTGCCTCCCTGGAATGCCCCTATGCTGATCGCATTCAAACTCAAGCTCGCTTTCGCCTGCGTCGCCGGTCTTGCCGGCCCGCTCGCGGTTGCACCCCTGCTGCCTGATGCCGGATTTCGCGGCGGCGCCAGCGGCATCGAACAGGCGTTCGTGGAGGTGCGCGCCGGCAAGATGTCCTACCGCGTTCCCGGCGATTTCACTCGCAACGGCAAGCAGGCGGCGGCACCCTTGCGGCAAATCACTTTCGACAAGCCTCTTGCCATCATGAAGCATCAGGTCAGCTCCGCCGAATATCGGGCCTGCGTCGATGATGGCGCTTGCCGTGCGCTCGACCGCGGCGTCACGCTCGCTGCCGATCGTCCTGCGGTTCAGGTGAGCTGGCACGACGCCAATGCCTATGCCACTTGGCTGTCGCGCAGGACCGGCGAGAAATACCGCCTGCCCAGCGATGAGGAATGGGCGTTCGCTGCCGGCAGCAAGTTCACTGACGACGCCCTGCCTGTCGACAATGACGATCCCGCCAAGCGCTGGATAGCCCGGTACGAGCGCGAGGCCGGGCGCGTTTCCGGCGGCACCGACACGCACGCCTTCGGTCATTTCGGTGTCAACGAGAACGGGCTTGCCGATCTTGCGGGCAATGTCTGGGAATGGACCTCGACCTGCTTCACCCGTCACCAGCTTGATGCTGCCGGAAAGACCGTATCAGCCAAGGCCAACTGCGGCGTCCGCGTCGTCCAAGGCCAGCACCGCGCCTATGTCACCGACTTCATCCGCGATGCCCGCGCCGGCGGCTGCGCGGCAGGCGTGCCGCCAGACAATCTCGGTTTCCGCCTGGTGCGCGAGCCGCGGTCCTGGTTCAGCAGCCTCGCCAGCACGCTGGTCGCTGCCAACCGCGCGCATTTCCACATCAAACCTCGGCCAGCATAGCGGTACTCTCTGGTCGAAGTGGTGTCCCGCGCGGTAACGCGGGCGTAAGCGAAGGTACGTGCCGGCGCCTTCACTGCGGGGAGCCCGCGACAAGAAATGCGAAGCAATTGCGTAGGAGCGACGAAGCGATCCATGACACCGCAAGCAGAGCTTTAAGTGCGGAGTGCCCGGCCTTCCCTGGCAATTCGATTCAGAAGCAGGAGGCACTACCCTCGAACGCGTTCGTTCGACGTCCCGATCGTCGCTTATGCAGCGTGTCGGTGTCGGGATTTGCGGGCACCCATTCTTGAATATCCGACAAGCGCACAAAATACGATACCGGCGCCTATGCTGGTATGGCCGCTGAACGTCACGAGGCCAAGGCTCCAGCCCTGCCCACCGACAAGAATGCCGAGCGCAAACAGCAGGGCGCAGGCGCCGGCAACGCGCAGGACGTATGTAGTGGCCAACCGCAGCGACCTGCCGATGATATCGCGCTGTTGGCGACGCATCGCAAACGCCAATGCCGTAAATCCTGCCAGGCAAAGCGCAAAGGCAAGCAGGTGCTTCATCCTACGCCCTCGCTGGCGGCGACACTGATCGGAGCCTGCCGCTGAATATGGCTCCCTGCCCGAGCCGTCCGTATAGCCAAAACCGCATGGAGCAAAGCGAGAGCCCAGCACATCATATCGATGCCAGCGAAGACCCAGTCGCCTTCGACCAAGCTATGCCACAGCGGACGTTGTGTCGTAAGCGCGTTGAGGACCGGCAACAGAAACAGCAGAGCCGCAGCTGCCCACAATTGCTCGGCCCAGGCCAACCGGGCCGGTCGCAACAAGGCATGCAGCAGTGTCAGGGCCCACACGATGAAGAACGCATGTATCTCCCAGTCGGCGCGGCCTTCCATCACGCTCGGCAGCAGGCGGTTGGCCCATAGAAATGAACTCATCGCAATCGACAGTCCGGCAATGCTCGCGATGTTCAGCCGCTCGACGACGCGAAAGCCGAAATAGGGACAATCAGGATCCGGCAGCTTCTGTCGCCGCTTCACAGTCCACATCACCAGGCCCGTGCCTACCATGGCCGTACCCATGAAGCTGACAAGAAAATACAGCCATCGCGTTTCGGTGTCGCTGAAGCGTCCGAGATGGAGCGCATAGAGAACGCCTCGCGTCTCGGCCGCCGCACCCACATTGTCACGGATGGCGAGCAGTTTGCCGGTGCTTCCTTCGAACTCCATGTATTGCGGGCTCATGGAAACGCGGCCGGCGTCTCCGCGCGTCACGGCCACGCGCGCTGCCGCATCTCCGGGATGAACGGCATTGACGCGTCCAACATTCTCCCATCCCCAGCGCTCCTGCGCCTGCCGAACCATGGCCTCAACGGAGGCCAGCGGCACTTTCTGCCCGCTTGCCTTGCCCGGCTGGATAAAGGCGCTGAGTTCGGCCGAGAGTTGCTGGCGCTCCGCCGGTGTCTTGAACGCTGCCCTCTCGCCCCAAGGCATGTACAGCGCCATCAGTGTCACCAACCCCGTGTAGGTGATCATGAAATGGAACGGCAACCCGAGCACCGCCAGGCCATTGTGTGCGTCCAGCCATGAACGCTGACCCTTCCGCCAGCGGAAGGTGAAGAAATCGACGAATATCTTCTTGTGCGTGATGACACCGCTGATGATGGCCATCAGCATGAACATAGCGGCCGCGCCGGCAAGCCATCTTCCCCACACCACTGGCATGTAGTGAAACTGGAAGTGAAAACGGAAGAAGAATTCGCCGCCGAGCGTCTCGCGTGAGGTGACTCTATGGCCAGTCGCAGGATCGAAGTTGCCTTCGCCGAAGGCGCGCTGGCCCGAATTGGGTGCAGACGTACGCCAGAAGGTATAGGCGCTGTTGTTGCGCCCGTCGGGCAGGCGGATGCTCCACTGCGACGTGCCTGACGCGATGTTGCCGAGTTCATCCGCGACCCGTTGCGCCACCACCGCCTGATCCGGGACGTGAGCCAAGCGCGCTAGCTCCGGTCGCATCCATTGCGAAAGTTCGTCCTTGAAGTAGGACACGGTGCCTGTGAGGAACATCGCATAGAGGGCCCAGCCAAGCAGAAGTCCCGCCCAGGTATGCAGATCGGACATGCTCTGCCGGAAACCCTGGCCGGCAACTCTCACACGTTTGTCGGTCTTCACGCGCGTCCTCGTCAGGAAACAGACCACGCCGCCAGCGACATCGGCACGGCTACGATGATCAGGCCTACCCAAGCCTTAAGCGCACTGCGCACCGCAAAGACCCAGATCACGGCGCCCGCGTATATGGCGAAACTTGCCAGCATACCGGTGAGCACGGCCTGGGTCTTGCTCATGGGTAAGGCGAGCACGGCGACGCTGCTGAGCGCGGCCAATGCGTAGCCGCCGAACATGGCGGCCACGATGCGCGAGATGAGCGGGCCGGCGGAGCGGACCCGATGTACGAGAGAGGTCATTTGCCCGGAGCTGCCGGCGGGCCGGCGGGAATCGGTGCGAGGCCCTTGGCATGGACGAAGGTCACCGTAGTGGTATAGCTTACGCCATCGTATTTCTCGGCGCCGTTTGTGCCGGCGCGTTCCCCCGGGCTGCGGTCGTTGAAGCTGACTTCAACCACGTAAGTGCCCTTCCAGGGCATTTCGAATTTCACTTGGCCCTGATCATCGGTGTGGCCTTCCTTGGACCAACCGGATTCCGTCACCAGCGTCACCTTGGTCTTTGCTTTTGGCTGATCCTTGAAGAAGAGCTTGAATTGTCCTTCTTCGCCGGTCGGCACGAGGTCTAGTATAAGCTTGGGCTGCTGGGCGGCGAAGCTGGTGATGTAACGCGCGGCGGGATAGAACCAGTTGGTGGTCTCCCTGCCTTGTTGCTTCCAGGTGTAGAGCGGGTAATTCTCATCCAGAGCGATGATGCCGTCGCCAGGCGCAGCGGCAAACGGCAGTGCGAATCCGTTCGCGATCTTCGTCGCGTCAGACTTTTGCACGCCATTGGCGGAGATGAGCGTAGCGGTAACTTTCGCGAACTTGTCGAGCAGGCCCGGCGAGGCTTCCCGCAGGTTCTCACCGAATTCGCCGAAACGAACGACGGCATTCTGCCCTTCTGATTGCTCGATCCAGATCTGGTGCGCCTGCACAGGCGTCAGCGCGCAAAGCAGGGCAATCAGGGCGATGAATCGTTTTGTCATTACTGGCACCTTCAACTTTTTGGGCGGCGCTTTGTGCGCACGATCAAGATACGGTCACGGATAACGCCGGAGCGCATGCGCCCCGGCGGTCTTGGGATGTTGAAGCGCTCGGAAGCGCGACAGATCAGTTGAATTCGAGATGACTTCCCTACCCCGTTAGAGATCGAATGCCGCGGAAATGATGTAGGTTCGCGGTGACGCGACCGTCACGAATGAGCCGGTCGTGAGCCAGTATCTGTTGTCGAAGACGTTCTCGATGTTGGCGCGTATCGTGACGGGCCGGCCGTTGAACGAGGTCGCGTAACGTGCGCCGATGTCGACCCGGGTCCAGTCGGGGAATTTCTGCCACGAATTGTTGAGGTTCGTCAGATACGGGCCCGACGTATAGATCACGCGTCCATTGAGCGAGAGGCCCTGCACCCACGGCGTATCCCAGTCGAGACCGGCAGAGAGCGTCTTGTCCGGCACGCCGGCGGCGTCGTTGCCAATTTCCGCGAGAACGGACGATTTCGTTATCTCCGGACGCAGGAAGGTGACGCTGGCCATGCCGCGCAGGCCAGGCATCAAGAGACCATAGGCCGACAATTCCAGGCCGCGGTTGCGCTGTTCGCCGTCGTAGGCCCGCACGTTGGCCGGCGTTGTGATCAGGAGGGGACGCGCAATCTGGAACACGGCTGCGGTCGTCGTGATCGTGCCCCAGTCCACCTTGATGCCCGCTTCCTGCTGCTTCGACTTGAACGGTGGGAGGATTTCACCCCTGTTTGCGAAGTTGGCAGGAACGATAATGCCCTGACTCAGTCCTTCAGCGTAGTTCGCGTACAGCGAGACATTTTGCAACGGCTTGACGACGATGCCGGCAAGCGGCGTCACCGCTTCCGCTCCATAGCTGCTTGTCTGGAGACCGGTGGTGGTGTTGAAGGCGTCCTGTTCCACTCTCTGGTGACGGGCGCCGATGGTGAACAGCACCGACTCGTCCAGGATCGACATGGTGTCGGCGATCGCCATGCTCCTGAGCGTGATCTCGTTGGCTTTCCGCGGCGGCAGGCGCGCGCCGGTGACCACCGGGAGGGCAGACGGGTTGTAGATGTTCGACGGCACCGACTGGGCAGGTGTATTGGCAACGTACGCGTTGCCGTTCTCCTGGTAATATCCGGTAAAGGCGAGATTGACCGCATGACCAACGGGGCCGATCTGGAAACGCGACCGTATGCCTGCATTCCCGCTCGTTGTCTTGGTGTATGAGTCGTAATAGGCGTTGATGAGCCTGAAATTGCCGAACTGGTCCATGCCGCTGGAGAATCCGGTGACACGGGAATCAGGGAAGGTCTGGTAGTTCTCGCCCTCGCGGTGACCGATGCCGGCATAGGCCGTGAGTGATTCGGCAATATCGTATTCGGCAGCCGTGGCGATGGTGTTGTCCCGCTGCTTCAGCAACGTGCCTGGGTACCAGTTGCCGCGCGCGTCGGGTGGGGCGGGAATGAACGGCACCGTCGTCTGAATGCCCATCTGCGGACGGAAGTTCTTGGTGTCGTCGTTCTGCGAAATGGCATCGAACGTCCAGCGGAAGCGCTCGCTGCGATAATCGAGAGCTAACGCACCGAGACCGGTCCGCCAGTTGCCATTCTCGATCGATGCTTCGCCGTTGCGTCCCACCCCGTTGAACCGGACGCCCCACTCCTTGTTAGCGCCATAGCGGCTGCTGGTGTCAAGGTAGAGGCCGTAATTGCCGGCGCTCATGAAGATCGGCGTCAACCGCGTGAAAGGCACCTCCAGCGCGCGCTTGGTGACGATGTTGACACCGCCGCCGACGCTGCCGCCGGGGGCGATACCGTTGATGAGCGCGCCCGGTCCTTTGAGCAGTTCAATCCGCTCGACAATTTGCGAGGGCACGCGATTGGAGGAAATCAGTCCATACAGGCCGTTGAAGCCGACGTCCCCGGCGGGCACGGGGAAGCCGCGAATCTGGAGCGTGTCGTCGAATCCGTTGCTTGCCGTGGTGGCCCGGACCGAAGAGTCATTGATCAGCGTGTCCGCCGCCGTGCGTCCTTGCTGATCCTCGATCAGTTTCGACGTATAGTTGACCGTGCTGAAGGGGACATTCATGACGTTCGTGCTGCCAAGCAGACCCAGCGTCCCTCCCTGCGCAATTTGACCGCCCGCGTAGGGCGGTGCCGGAGTTCCGATTGTATGGGTTGTCCCCATCGTCGTGGCTGTCACACTCGGCGACACAGGCCTTTCGCTCGGCGGCCGGGGCGCGACGCGTGTAGAGCGCTGAGCCGTGCTCCGGGTTCGTGTCGTGCGGGCTGGCAGCACTCTCTGTTGAGGCGCCTCGACGGAAATTGGAGGCAACGCTTGGTGTGCTGCGCTCTGCGCGCGGCTTTGAGAACTTCCAGCACCGGTCAGGCACAACGAGACAACGCTTGTGGCCGCGCCAAAAAACAGGCGGCTCTTATAGTTTTTTAAGTCGATCATGAAACGCACCCCATTCACGTAGCGATGCGTGCCTAGGGAATTGGAGAGAGATCAGCAACAGAACGCACTTAGAACTTCTGTAAGCTTGCTCGTAGATCAGCGTTCCCAATATCGATTCTGCGCAACGCTCTGAGCGAAGTTTTCTTGACCTGCGCGTGCACGATCTCACGTCGCCCTTGCGGAAAAATTCGCAGCACCGCAATCGCCTACAGCGTTGCAGCCGCGCGGCATGCGGTAGCGGCGATTGTCAGCACCCGGTATCGCTGGTCGCGGGAACCGCGACGTTATAGCGCACAACCGCAGACAGGTTACCGCGGATCGATCGCGCATGGCCCGGTTGAAACGCAAGCAACTGCCTAAGAGCAGTTGCGCGAGGCCTCGACGCGGCAGGCAAAGCGCTTGATCTGGGCGCATCACGCGCTGCACGCAAACTCGCCGACCTACTTCGGCGATGTCGACCGGCAACGTGTCAGGGGCGCTTGGGCCGACGACCGATCATCGTGCCCGGCGCCATCTTCAGATAACCGTGCGCCGAGCATCACTGCCGATGGCGGTGCGGCAGCCTCAGGCGCGTCCATGGACCGTAGCGTCAGCGCGTTGATCGCGCACCAGAGCAGTGGAAGCGCGAGAAGCGTAGCGATATGACCTTTCGCCAGCAAAAGTGCGCCGTTAGTCGCAACCGCAGTCGCATCGGGCGCCATGCCGAAGAGCTCGGCCTGTGTCCATGGCCGGCCTGACACCGACGCAAGCAGCGGGTACAGCATCACGCCGGCGGCGAGAAGCGCAAGTCCGATCCACCTGATCGGCGCTGGCTTGAGGTCGAAACGAAGGCGGTCGCGCCTGATGCCGTAGCAGGCCAGCAGCAGTGCTTCGACCGGGAATCCCGCGCGTAGTATGGTGCGGCGGTGGTGAGGCAAGCGTAGCGCTCCCAGTGGTACGCCCATGCAACGAAGATCCATGCCGCCGCCAGCACCATTGCGACGATGCGGCCGTACCCACCGCGCAAACCAGAGCGCAATCGTGACGATCTGAGCGGGACCTCGCGCGCCGGAGGAAATCCACACCTTGTCGGCCGAAAACACCGAATCCGGCTTGCCCAGCTTGCGCAAGCCGCTTCACATCTGTTGGATTGCCTGGTTGCGATAGTGAAAGTTTCCGGCCGGCTCATTTCCGGTACGTTTCTTGTATGCATGTCGTATTCACACGCCTTCGCGCGGCTGTTTTTTGAGCATTTCAATGCGCTGTCTTGTTGTCGCGGACCTGCACTATTCCCTGCCGCAGTTCGACTGGCTGCTTGCGGCCGCGGGCGAATTTGACCTGGTGATCTTTGCCGGCGATGCGCTCGACGTCGGCTCTTTCGTGGATTTCCGCGCCCAGATCGTGGTGGTGAAGAAATATCTTTCACTGCTGGCCGGCCTCACCAGGGTAATGCTCTGCTCGGGCAATCACGATCTCGATGAACGCAGCGCCGAGGGCGAAAAGATCGCGCGCTGGATCGGCGACGTGCGCGAACTCGGCATCGCCTGCGACGGCGACAGCCTGACCATCGGTGATACCCTGTTCACGGTATGCCCGTGGTGGGACGGGCCAAAGGTCAAGCAGGGACTCGAGCAACAGCTGCGGCAGGCCTCGATGCAGCGACCCTCCCGCTGGGTCTGGGTGCATCACGCGCCGCCCGCGAATTCGCCTACCAGCTGGGGCGGCAAGCGCCACTTCGGCGATGTCGACCTCGTGGAGTGGATTGCACGCTATCAGCCGTCGATGGTGATCTCCGGCCACGTGCATCAATCGCCGTTCATTGCTGACGGCTCGTGGTTCGACCGGCTTGGTGACACCTGGGTGTTCAATGCCGGCCTGCAGCCTGGTCGCCCGCCGGTCTATATCGTGCTCGATACCGGCGAGGGCACGGCGTTCTGGCTGCCCGCGGGCGATGCGCGCTACATCGACCTCAAGGCGCCGCTCACGCGTCCGGCGCTGCCGATCGTGCGGCCACCCGCCTGGCTCACATCCTTGGATCGGATTGCCGATCCGATCCTGGCGAAACCTCCGACGGCGGCAGGTTGATCATGCTTTGCAGGACTTCGCCCACCATCGCCAGATGCGTGCCATGGCCGGCATATTGCCGCTTCAGGTCGGCGAGATAAGTATTGGCGACGTTGAGCCGCTGCGCCAGCATGCGCGCGATCAGGATGGCGGCGGCCGGCTGCTTGTGCAGGAAGCCCGCGGCATCGTCGATCTCGTAGATTGTGGAATCCTGCGCCGCCCGCACGGTCGCGGTGTGCGGCGTATCGAGCAGGACACTCATTTCGCCGAGCACCGCGCCGGGCTCGCTGATGCTTGCCACGACCGCATCGCCCTTGATCACCTCCAGCCGCCCCTCGATCAGGATATAGAGATGACCGGTACGGCCGCCTTCATGCAGAACCTCGGCGCCGGCGGCAACGCTCCGCCTCGCACCGCCCACGCAGTATTCCAGGATATCGCGCATGCCTCACCGCCCAGAAGCCCTGCACCAGACTAGGCGGGAGCATAGCACCGGGGAAGCGGATATTGCGGCCTCCCCCCGGGCAAATAACCGGCATTTGCTGGCGGGGGTAGCGGCCGCACGGCGGTGAAGCGCGCTCTGGAATCCCTCTAAATCCACCGTTTCGCGACATCGCGTCGCTGACGACAGCACCCTGCCCGCGCTACTCAGCGGCATCCACCATCTCGTGCCGGAGTGTCCCATGACGAAGTTTCGCGTCTTCACCGCAAGCGCGGCTGTGCTGTGCCTGGCAGCATCGCAGGCTCCGACGAATGCCGCTGCCCAAGGCGGCGAAGTCAACGTCTATACCTATCGCGAGACCAAGCTGATCCAGCCGCTGTTCGACGCCTTCACCAAGGACACCGGCATCAAGGTCAACATCGTCTCGGCAAGCTCGGGGCTCGAGCAGCGCATGAAAGCCGAGGGCGCCAACAGCCCGGCGGATGTTTTGCTTACGGTCGATCTCGGCCGCCTCGACGACGCCGTGCAGGCGGGCGTCACCCAGCCGATCAAGTCGGTGGTGATCGACGAGGTCGTGCCCGCGCAGTTTCGCGATCCGGATGGCCAGTGGGCCGGCATTTCCATGCGCGCGCGCGTAATCTACGCCGCGAAGGACCGCGTCAAACAGGACAAGATCACCTACGAAGAGCTCGCCGACCCCAAGTGGAAGGGCAAGATCTGCATCCGTTCCGGCCAGCACATCTATAACAACGGGCTGTTCGCGGCCTATGTGGCCCGGTACGGCGAGGCAAAAGCCGAGGAATGGCTGAAAGGCCTCAAAGCCAACCTGGCGCAAAAACCTTCCGGCGGCGACCGCGAAGCAGCGCGCGACGTTGCGGCCGGCAAGTGCGACATCGGCATCGGCAACACCTACTATTGGGCGCTGATGATGAACAACGATCCTGAGAAGAAGCCGTGGGCCGAAGCAACCAGGGTGATCCTGCCGACCTTCGAAGGCGGTGGTACCCACGTCAATCTCTCCGGCGTGGCACTGGCCAAGCATGCGCCGAACAAGGCCAATGCCTTGAAGCTGATCGATTGGCTCGCCGGCGAAAAGGCGCAGCAGATCTACGCCGACTCCAACTACGAATATCCGATCCGCGCCGGCGTCGCCGTCAACGCGACGATTGCGGGCTACGGCAAGCTGACCGTCGATCCGATGCCGATCGCGAAGATCGTCGTCAACCGCAAGGCGGCGTCGACACTGGTGGACAAGGTCGGGTTCGATAATTGATTGAGATCGCAAGCGAAGCATTGGCATCGTGATCTCTCGCCACATGCAACCGCGTTCCCTCCCCCTTTGCGGGGGAGGGCTAGGGAGAGGGGTAAACCACACCGGCAGTGTCGCCCGTGGCCACCCCTCTCCCCCTCCCTCCCCCGCAAGGG
>JAEZEU010000392.1 GCA_023432885.1 Pseudomonadota bacterium
CCTGCGTCGCGCGGCTGCGCGCCGCCGGCGCCATCGTCATCGGCAAGACCAATCTCGATCAGTTCGCGACCGGCCTCGTCGGCGTGCGCTCGCCTTACGGCATTCCCGTCAATCCGGTCCGCGGCGATCTCGTGCCGGGCGGGTCGAGTTCGGGATCGGCAGTGGCGGTGTCGGCCGGCCTCGTGCCGCTCGCACTCGGCACCGATACCGCCGGCAGCGGCCGGGTGCCTGCCATGCTCAACAACATCGTCGGACTGAAGCCGAGCCTTGGCCTCATCTCCACCGCCGGCGTGGTCCCGGCGTGCCGGACGCTCGACTGCGTCTCCGTGTTCTCGCTCACCGTCGACGATGCGATTGCCGCGCTGAAGGTGATGGCCGCTCCCGACGCAGGCGATCCGTTCTCGCGCGACCGGCCGCTCGGCCAGCTGACGGCATTTTCCGGGAAACTCCGGCTCGGCATCCCCCGCAACGGGCAATTGATCTTCTTCGGCGACCGGCATTCCGAGAAAGCCTATGACGAGGCATTGCAGCGCTGGACCGCGCTCGGCGGGGATCTGGTCGAGTTCGACCTCGAGCCGTTCTATGAGACCGCGCGGCTGCTCTATGAGGGGCCGTGGGTGGCCGAGCGCTATCTCGTCATCCGCGACCTGCTGGCCTCGTCGCCGGAGGCGATCCATCCGGTGACGCGCGAGATCACGGCGGCCGGCAGCCGGCTCAGCGCGGCCGAGACGTTTTCCGCGCTGTATCGCTTGCAGGGGCTGCGCGGCATTGCTGCGCGCACGTTCGCTGAACTCGACGCCATCGTGCTGCCGACGGCGCCGACCGCCTATTCGACTGCGCAGGTGCTGGCAAATCCGATCGAGCTCAACAGCCGGCTCGGCACCTACACCAATTTCGTCAACCTGCTCGATCTCTGCGGCCTCGCAGTGCCCTCGGCGATGCGCGCCGACGGCATCCCGTTCGGGATCACCCTGCTCGCGCCGGGCGGTAACGACGCCTTGCTCGCGAGCATCGGGCGCGTGTTCCACGCCGACACCGGACTTGCCGTAGGGGCCAAAGGATTAAAGCCGCCTACGCCTGCGCCGCTAGCCGCTACGGATGGCGAGGAGATCACCGTCGCCGTCGTCGGCGCCCATCTCTCCGGCATGGTGCTGAACGGCGAGTTGCAGGTGCTCGGCGGCCGCCTGCTGGAAGAGACCGTGACCGCGCCGGACTACAGGCTCTATGCGCTCGACACCACACCGCCGAAACCCGGCATGCTGCGCATTGGCGCCGGCGCAGGCAGCGCCATCAAGCTCGAGCTCTGGGCATTATCGGCGGCCTCCTTCGGCAAGTTCGTTGCCGCGATCCCGCCGCCGCTGTCGATCGGCACCATCCGCCTCGCCGACGGCCGCGGCGTGAAGGGATTCATCGTCGAGCCCGCGGCGGTTAATGGCGCGCGCGACATCTCCTCGTTCGGAGGCTGGCGTGCGTTCGTGACAAAGCAGGCGGCGGAGTGATCAGGGCGAATTGCGAGTGGCACGGGAGTCTCCATTCGCTATCGCCACTCCCTATTCGCCTATCTACACCGACACCGCGTAGACCTCGTACTCCCCGCGCACCAGCTCGATATGCGCGCGCATGGCGCTGGCTGCGCCGTGGCGGTCGCCGCGCATGATGGCGACGACGACTCGGTCGTGCTCGGCGTGCGACTTGGCGAGCCGGCCGAGATTGCGGAACTGGGCGCGGCGGAACGGCTGCACGCGCACGCGCGTCGCCAGGGTCATCTCCGCAATGTAGCCGTTCTGCGAGCCGGCATAGATCGCGTTGTGAAACCGCTCATTGACGGCATGGAAGCGCTCGGGATTTCCGGCATGGCTGAGCACGCGCAACTCCTCATGGATGGCCTCCAGCCGCGCGCGATCGGCCGCGCTCATGCGCTGGGCGGCTAGGCCCGCGCACAGCGCTTCCAGTTCCGCCATCGCCTCGAACATGCCATTGAGGCGCTCCAGCGTCGGCCGCGCCACCACGGCGCCGCGATGCGCGCGCGCCTCGATCAGCCCGCTTGCCGCTAGCTGGCGCAAGGCCTCGCGCACCGGCGTGCGGGAGACGTTGAATCGCCGCGCGATATCGGTCTCGTCCAGCGGCGCGCCGGGCGCAAGCGCGCCGCGCACGATTTCGTCGGCAAGCTGCAGGCGCAACTCTTCCGCGCGCGTGATCCTGACCTGCTGCGGCGCCGGCCGATCGACGCGGCGCACCACCGGCTCGGCACCGGCACCCGCCCGTTGCGCGGCCGGAAGATCGTCGAGGCTCATGTCTTCTGCCCCTGCGGCTCGTCGATGATGCTGACGTGGGCCGCGACGATTTTCCAACCCTCAGCGAAACGTATCCATGTCTGCATCTGGCGGCCGACTTTCGACCCGGCCCACGCATCGCGGTAGAACAGCGTCGAGGCGACCGCGGTGTCGCGGCCATAGGTGGTGATGACGGTCTTGTCGGTCCTGCGCATCAGCCCGACCGGCGAGCGCGCAGCGCGGAAAGCCATGATGGCGTCATAGCCGTAGAGATTTTCGCCGATGCCGTAGCGCAGCGTGCGCTTGTCGCAGCGAAAGAGCTCATCGAGCACGGCGACGTCGTTGTTCACAAGCGCGGTCTCATAGCGCTGGAACTGCGCGGTGACCTCGGCGAGCACGTCGGGAAGATCGATTTCCATCTCAAATTCCTCGCGGCGG
>JAEZEU010000021.1 GCA_023432885.1 Pseudomonadota bacterium
GTGAAGTAATAGACGACCTGCGCGACGATGCGCGCCCAGTTGATCGAGTTGACGCCCGACAGCGACACGGAGTCTCGGAACTCGTGGTGATTGAACAGTGCCTTCACGATCGCCTGGCAGTCGTCGAAGGTACCCTCGATGGCGAGCGCATGCACGTTGGACGCGCCGGTCGTCGTCATCATCCGCCGCTGCACTTCGGAGATGCGCCCGTCGGGAAACAGCACCACGAGGTCGACATTGTCGAGGCCGGCGAAGGCATCGACCGCGGCGCCGCCGGTATCGCCCGATGTTGCAACCACGATGGTGGTGCGCTGCGCGCGCCGGGCCAGCACGTGATCCATCAGCCGCGAGATCAGCTGCATCGCCACGTCCTTGAAGGCGAGCGTCGGGCCATGGAACAGTTCCAGCACGAACTGGTTGGGGCCGGTCTGATCGAGCGGCACCACCGCGGGATGGCGGAAGGTGGCGTAGGCTTCATTGGCCATGCGACCAAGATCTGCATCGGAAATTTCGCCGGCGGCGAACGGCTTGATGACGTCGACAGCGACTTCCCAATAGGGCCGGCCGAAGAAACCAGCGATGATTTCCTGCGAGAGCTGCGGCCAGACCTCGGGCACGTAAAGACCGCCGTCGCGGGCCAGCCCGGTCAGCATCACATCACAGAAGCCCAGTACCGGAGCCTCGCCCCGGGTCGAAATATACCGCGTCAAGCTGCCCTCCAAAGGCCCAAGGCGAACCTTAAGCCTTTGATATTATTTAATAACCTGTTTGGTCCTGATGAAGCGAAGCGGCCACCATAATGGGTTTTGCTCTGCCGGGAAATGCCGCCACGGTGAAAAGATCGACCCAACCTGCTCCCCAGGGCGGCGAGCCCGTCAATGCAAGCCGCCCGGTCGGCGCGTACACGCCGGCCGTTAACAGGCCGCAACGACGGCAGAAAGACACGCGTGCTCACTCTCACGGCGCGTTTCGCCTGAGTTGTGCATCTCGTTGTCCCTCTCTTGGTGGAGAGGGCGCAGGGAAAGCCGGGCGCCGACTGCGCCCGAGTCCCGTGTGCGAAAGTCCGATAGCAAGAGAGCACACGGGTTAACTGCAGGTACAGCCTGGACATCCCGGCTTTCCCCGCGCGAGTGAAACCCTCAGACGGGCCGGGTACTCGCAACATAATTCTGATTTACGTAATCATAACCAGAATAATTTCTCTGCCCGAAAATTGATGAAGACGGGACCCCGTTAACTCCGGAACCAGATGCCGTTCCCCGACCCGGGGAAAGTAGGGCAGTCCTGAGGACCGCGGGCATCTCGCTCAGGAAGATATTCCTTGAGGCCGGTCGTGAACAAAAGGCCGGGATCGGATTTACAGTAGTGGACAACGAGGCGCTCATGACCAAATTCATGACGCTCCTGGTCGAAGACGACCCGCTTCAGCGTGAAGTCATGGCCGATCTTCTGAAGCTCGAAGGGCTGGAGGTGATCGAGTGTTCTACGGCTGAAGCTGCTGAACTGGTCGTTGCAACCTCGGGAGCAGAATTGCTGGCTCTGGTGACGGACAATGCCCTTGAGGGACGCATGTCGGGGGCAGAGCTCGCCGCCTTTGCGCGCGAAAAATTTCCGAACATGAAAATCATCGTCATGTCCGGCGATAGAGAGCCCAGCCTGCCTCCGAACACCTATTTCCTGCAGAAGCCGTTTCCGCCGTCGACCCTGCTTGACGTGGTATCCAGGGGGCAGCGAAAGAGCGCATCGGTGGCCGGTGACGGCCCAAGGCGGCGGGCAGACCCGCACTGAGTCGCGAATGGAAACGACGGAGCCGAAGCTCGCTCAATTTCCGAACCATGAGCGGCGTACCACCATCATCAAGCAGCAAAGGGAAGCGCCTACGGACCGGTCGTGCTGGCTTTCATGGCCTGCTCGACTTCATCCGCGAGGCGGCTGAAGTGCTGGTGCAGACGATCGAACATGTCGCGCTTGGTTTTGTCCGTGGCGAGGTCGCGGATCAGCGCCGCATCCGCCGCATCCCGCCGAAGCTTCTCGAGAGAAACCTGATAATCCTTCATCGGGGTGGCTCAAATCGCTCGATCCGGCGTGCGCCTTCCCACAGCTCGATTGCGTGACCATCAACCAGCTGCCTTGCGCGCTCCCTTGCGTCTTCCTCGCTGGCACAGAACAGATCAACGCGGTCGATGACGTGGCCGTCGGGGCCGATCACAAAGGCCCGGTATCCCTGCAGTAACATTCCAATCCGGCCCTTGCCGCTTTTCCCGACCTTTCCCGAGGCGTCGATGACTGTCAAACAATTTCGCTCTGGCAAGCGCCTGCTTGCCTTGTGAGCCGTCCGAAAGTTCACAAGAGCACACATTCAACCCGAAAGATGACGCTTCTATTCCAAGCGATCCGCGAAGGTGAACTGATCAACAGCTGCATTTTAGCAATTGTAGCAGTCATGGCGGGGCGCTGCTCAATCCATACGTGATCCCCCATCTGAAATCGCTTCAAGCCCATGAGCAAAGGGCTGCCCGTCCGAAGACAGGCAGCCGCTCAACTCAATCGATTTCTTGCACCACCGTGCGGCTGGCCGGATCGACCAGCATCACGCGGTCGTTGGAGTAGACGTAGCGGTACCTCGTCAATGAAGGTCCCCATTCGGACGGCACCGCTATCAGTTCGACGTCGCCCGGCACGGTCGCTCCGACGGAGATGCGCTCCTTCGTCGTCACCGGCCGCACCTTTTTCTCGGTAACGTAGCTCCTGATCTTGGTGCGGGCCTCCGGCTCGATCGTCACGGTCGAACGAGCGGTACCTGTCGTGGTCGTCACGGTCGTTTGAGCCATCGCACCGCTCGAAAGCAGAGCGACGGCGGCAATTCCAAGCATCAATTTCTTCATGTCCGTTCTCCTCGCCGCTGCATGCGGCGCGGTACGAACGGACGAATGACGCGTCTGTTCCGGCAGGGCGGAACATTTGCCGGTCGTTCCCGTTTCCGATCAGGGCCAAGTCGAGAGGAGGACAACGTCATGCCCGTGATTATTCTTTGGGCCGTTCCCGCCATCATCGCCGTCGGCGGCGGGATTTATCTCGTTACGCATCTGCATTGAGCACAAAGCAACAGGCCGCTACCGGCCTGTTGTTACTCATGGCCTTAACGGGAGGACTCAAAATGGTGACGAGCCATGAAGAGCTCAGACGCCTGAAGACCGACCTCTTTGACGGCACGCTATGGACGGACGGCGACATCAAGGATCTCAAGAACAAGATCGAACACGGCCGCAGCCTGGAAAGAATCGCGGAATTTCTCTGTCGCAGCGGCAGCGCCAATGAGGTGCGGCGCATGGCAGCGGAGCTCCGCCTGGGCTTGGAATGACGACAGGCTTCCGATGCGTCGAAGCTACTCGCTCGCGATCTACACCCGGGGAGCCCTCGACAGGCGTATCATCCCGGTCCCATTTCAATCGCGCTGCGGATCAGGTCTGAACGATTCTTCGCGCCCACCTTGTGCTTTGGTGTTTGCGACCGTCTTGTAGGAAATGTCCAGGGCCGTGGCGATCTCGGCAATCTTGTCGGCGCGGCCCGGCAATCGGAGCATCTCCAGCTCGCGCGCCGACGTCTGCGGGATTCGCCTTGATGGTGGGGGCGGCGAAAGTGACGGCCGCCTCGGCGAGATGTCGCGAAACGAAATTGTCGCCCGCGGCGTCCCTTGATCGAAGGCCGAGACGAGCGAATGCGGCGCTGCAGCAGGCCAACCGGCGGATGTTCGACAGTTTGCAGCCGCTCCTCAGACAACGCGGGCTCGTGAAAAGCATCGAGAGCTTGCTGCGGATGCGCGCGCAGGCCGGCGTGAACCTGAGTTCGGAAATGATGTGGACCTCAGCAAGCTGGATGGACCGCGGTCGCAGACCAGCTATCGCGCAATCCAGGAGATGTGACCAACGCGTTGCGTCACGCCAACCCTCCCGCGATCGATGTCAATGCGTCGTTGCGCGACGGCGCGGTCATAATCGAGATTTGCGACAACGGGATCGCGTTCACGGAGGTGAAGTTTCGTGCGCGGGCCTGACCGGAATGAATGAACGGGTGCATGCTCTGGGCGGGAATCTTTGAGTTCCTGCGCGAGTCCGGCAGGAGCATGGTTGGTTGCCGGTTGGTCGTCGCGGGATCGGACAAGAAGAAATGGATCGCTCCGACGGGAGCGCGCGCGGGATCATGAACGCGGCGCGCTTCCCGTCGTCGCATCCTCAATGCATGTGCGTGATATAGAAGCCGGCACTGCCGATGACGATAATCGCGTGAACGGCCCCTAACAGAAGCGCATGCATTTTCGTCTCCTCCAACCGGATGACAATTGAGCCGACTGCCGATTGTTCCCGGCAGATACCAGGAACAATACCGGCAACTTTTGCAGCCAG
>JAEZEU010000077.1 GCA_023432885.1 Pseudomonadota bacterium
GCGTCCGGTCCAGCCGGCGATGACCGCCTGGTCGATCGACAAGGTCAGCGGCGTCGCCACGCCGTTGTCCATCACGGTGAAAGTGAGGTCATACACGGATCATACCCTCCATCGCGGCGGCCAGTTCAAAGACGCGGCGGTCGGAGCCGCCGGTCGCTGCGACCATAAACCCGACCGGCACGTCGCCTTCGCGATGCGCGGGCAGCGAGATGGCACAGCCGTCGATCATGTTGATCAAGGTGCAGTTGCGTAGGCTAAGCAGGTTCGCCGTCGCAAAGGCCTTGTCGTCGGCCAGCTCGGCGATGCGCGCCGGCGTGTTGGCCGTGGTCGGCATCACCACCGCGTCATAGGGCGCAAGGCGCGTGGCGATGCGCGCAACCAGCGAACGGCGCGCATTGAGCAGGTCGATATAGTCAGCCGCGGTGATGGCCTCGCCGCGCATGATGCGGACGGCCACGCGAGGATCGTAGACGTCGCCCTTGCTGGTGATCAGGAAGCGGTGCCAGGCGAAGCTCTCCGCCGCGGCAAATCCGCCCTTGGCATTCATCACGCCGATGTCGAGGAATTCCGGCACATCGATATGCTCGACGAGGGCGCCGGCTCTCGACAGTGTCTGCAGCACGCGATCGAAATTTTTCGCAACGGCATCATCGAGCTCATCGAGCGCAATTGTGGTCGGCACCGCCAGCCGCATCCCCTTGATCGACAGCGGCCGGATGGGCGCAAGGGGCTCGTCCGCCAGCACGGCGTCAAGTGCGGCGCAGCAGGCAACCGAATTGGCGAGCGGCCCGAAACTGTCGAGCGAGGTGGACAGCGGCACGCCGCCATCGAGCGGCACGCGGCGCTGCGTCGGCTTGTAGCCGACAATGCCGTTATAGGCCGCCGGAATGCGGCAGGAGCCGCCGGTATCGGTGCCGAGCGCACCATAGGCCATTCCGTCGGCGATCGAGACCGCCGCTCCCGAGGACGAGCCCCCGGGCACGTGCCCGGCGCTGCGCTGCCATGTGCCCTTCGGCGTTCCATAATGCGGATTGATGCCGATACCGGAATAGGCGAACTCGGTCATGTTGGTGCGTCCAATCACGACAAAGCCTGCCGCGCGCAGCCGCGCCACCACGGGCGCGTCCGCTTCGGCCGGCGGCGAATCCTCCAGCGCCCGCGAGCCGGCGCGCGTCACCTGCCCCTTGATGTCGAAGAGATCCTTGATCGAGACGGGAATGCCGGCATAGGGCGACGGCGCCGCATTGGCCTTGCGCAGGCGGTCCATCGCGTCGGCCGCCTGCAGCGCGGCGTCCTTGTCGACGTGAATAAAGACGCGCTGCCCCTCGCCTCCGGGATCGGCGATCCGGCCCAAGCATTCCTCGACCAGTTTTCGCGCGCTGGTGCGCCCGTTCGCGAGATCATCGGCCAGCGCTGCAAGTGTCTTGTTCTGCATCTCTCGTCCCCTCGCGCTCCGGCGGTTTTTCGTGCAGCGAAATGGCGCGCACACTAACGCGACGGCGCAGTGGCATACAAGCGGTTCGGCTTCCGGCATGCGGCCATGCGCGGGCCGGTGGACCGTTGACGCCGAATGGTCAATTGTCGCATCAAGATCGCAACAAACCGGGCGTGTGCCCGTTCCAGGGAGGACTTGCCGACATGGCCGAAGCTGCGCGCGCCCGACCGAAACCGACGCCAGAGACCCAGCATTTCTGGGACGGCACCAAGGACGGCGAATTGCGCCTGCAGCGTTGCGACGCCTGCTCGAATGTCTACTTCCCGCCGCGGCCGTTCTGCCCGTCCTGCGCCTCGCGGAAGGTCAGCGTGTTCAAGGCGAGCGGCAAGGGCAAGCTCTACAGCTACGTCATCAACCATCGACCCGCCGCGCCGGGCTTCACCCCGCCCTATGCCATCGCCGTCGTCGAACTCGACGAAGGGCCGCGGATGATGAGCAACATCGTCGATTGCCCGCAGACGCCGGAGGCGCTCGAGCTCGATATGCGGCTGGAGGTCGCGTTCGAAAAGCTCGACGACAAGATCACCCTTCCCATGTTCCGTCCGGCGAAGGGGTAAGCGGCGATGCGCAGGAATCAGGTTGCCGTCGTCGGCGCGGCCGAGACCACCGAACTCGGCGTCATCCCGAACATGTCGCAGATCCAGTTGCATGCGGACGCGGCACTCAATGCGATCGCCGATGCCGGGCTGAAGCTATCCGACATCGACGGATTTGCCACCGCGGTCGAAAGCCCGCAGCAGGTCTGCCACTACCTCGGCATCAAGCCGACCTGGGTCGACGGCACCTCGGTGGGCGGCTGCTCCTTCATGCTCCATGTCCGCCATGCCGCTGCCGCGATCGAGGCAGGTCTCTGCAAAACCGTGCTGATCACCCATGCCGAAAGCGGCAAGTCGATGATCGGCAAGCTGCCGCGCTCGATCCCCGCCGACAGCCTACAGGGCCAGTTCGAGGCGCCGTTCGGCGTGTTCGGCCCGCCCAGCATGTTTCCGATTCCCGTGCTGCGCTTCATGAAGACCTACGGCATCACCCACGAGCAGCTCGCGATGGTCGCCGTCGTGCAGCGCGAATGGGCAGCGAAGAATCCGCGCGCGATGATGAAGGACCCGATCACGGTTGCCGATGTCCTGAACTCGCGGATGATCGCCTACCCGTTCCGCCTCCTGCAGTGCTGCCTCGTCACCGATGGCGGCGGGGCGCTGATCCTCACCTCGGCCGACCGCGCCAAGGATTTTCCGCGCAAGCCGGTCTACATCCTCGGCACCGGCGAGAGCGTGGAGACGCCGATGGTAAGCCAGATGGAAACCTTCAACTCCTCGCGCGCCTTCAAGGTCGCAGGCCCCCTCGCCTTCAAGGAGGCCGGCA
>JAEZEU010000119.1 GCA_023432885.1 Pseudomonadota bacterium
AACTCGATCTCGGACCCAAGTCCAGATGCGCTATTGGCCAGCGAAGTCAACGTCCGGACGACGCCGTTAACCTGTGGATGCCACGCGTCGGTGGCAATCAATACGGGCATGTCAGGGCCTTGGGATCTGCGTTTGATTCTCAATCCCAAGGTTCGGACATTGATATTTCAGGCGTGTGACGTCATGCACTTGTCAGGTTGTTTTCCGGTCCGTTGACCCACTTTTTCGTGTAACGTGACAGGACTATGTCAGAGGCAGACAACAGTTCCCGGATTGCCCGCCGGCGGCGGAGGCGAAGGGGCAACGCGCTTCTGGTCCTGGCAGCAGGCATCTTCCTGTTCGGGATCGCAGCCGGCGGGCTTTATCTCTTCCTGCGACCGACCACACTTCGCATCGCGGTCGGCCCGCCGAACAGCGACGATCAGAAGCTGATCCAGACGCTCGCCCAGATCTTTGCTCGCGAGCGCAGCGCGATCAGACTCACGCCGATCACGACGGAAGGCGCGGTCGAAAGCATCGCAGTGTTCGCGGCCGGCAAGGCTGACCTTGCGGTAGCGCGCGGCGATCTGGGCCTGCCGGCAGATGCCGAGTCCGTCATCATCCTGCGCAAGAACGTCGTGGTATTATGGGTCCCATCCGGGGCGCCGCCAAAGGGCTCGAAGCGACAACCGTCCCCTAAGATCAAGTCGATCGACGAACTCGCCGGCCATCGCGTCGGAGTCATCGGCCGGACGCAGGCCAATGTTACGCTGTTACGGGTGATTCTTGCAGAATCCGGCGTCAACCCTGACAAGGTCACGGTGACACAGTTCGGCGTCAATCAGATCGCCGACATGGCCCGCGATACGGCACTCGATGCATTCATGACGGTCGGTCCGCTCGATAGCAAGATCACAAAGGAGGCCATTGCGGCGACGGCCGCCAGCCGCGGCGAGCCGAAATTCCTGCCGATCGATGTTTCCGAGGCGATTGCGAAGAAGCACCCGCTCTACGACTCCGAGGAAATTCCGGCCAGCATCTTCAGCTCCTCGCCTGCGCGCCCCGAAGACCAGATCGATACCGTAAGTGTCAATCACCTGATCATCGCGCCGCGCTCGCTCTCGGACACGAAGGTCGGCGCCTTCGCAAGGCAGGTATTCAACGTCCGACAGCAGCTTGGCCGGGAATTGCAGAACGCGCCGAAGATCGAAAAGCCGGACACCGACAAGGATGCCGCACTTCCCGCCCACGAGGGTGCTGCAGCCTATTTCGACGGTAACGAGCGCACCTTTCTCGAGAAGTACACCGACTATATCTGGGGCATCATTCTCGTTCTGTCCGGCCTCGGCTCGGTCGGCGCGTGGCTCCGGCATTACTCGAAGAGTGGCGAGCGCGAAGCATACGAGACTCACCGCGATGATCTTCTCGACCTGATTTCCAAGGCGCGTCGGGCGGAGACGCCGGAAGCGCTATCGACCATGCAGGACAAGGCCGACGAAATGCTGCGCGAGACGCTCGACTGCTTTGAAGACGGCGCAATCGAGGAAGGCGATCTCTCCGCCATCGGGCTCGCGCTCGAACAGTTCCACCGTGCCGTGACGGACCGTCGAATGGCGCTGGGGTCGCAAGCTCACGACTCCCCGCGCGTGCGGGTGATGTGAAGGCGCTAAGAAGAAGACAATGGGCATCGAGACCGAAATCAAGTTTGAAGTCTCTCCCGAAGATCTGCAAAAACTTGCAGCCTCGCGCAGCCTTCGCCCGACTGACGGGCAGCTCCCCGAGCATCTGCATCTTGTCTCGACCTATTTCGACACGCCCAATCACCGGCTCAAGCATCACGGAATTTCGCTGCGCATCAGACAGGCCGGCAAGAAGCGCATTCAGACTATCAAGACGGTGGGTAACGGCGTCACCGTCGAGCGTGGCGAATGGGAAAAGCGCATCGACGATGACGAACCGGATTTGCGCGCGGCGCGCGGCACGCCGCTGCAGCGACTGGTATCAAAGCGGTTGAAGCGCAAACTCGACGCCGTGTTCTCGACTCATGTCCATCGTACGCTAGTGCCGCTGCGTCAAGGGAACAGCCGGGTCGAACTCGCGCTTGACGAGGGACATATCCGCGCCGGGCTCTACTCCAGCCCGATTGCCGAAGTCGAGCTCGAACTGAAGAGCGGCTCGATCGGCGATCTCTTTAGGACAGCGCGGATGGTTGCGCAGCTCGTCCCTGCACGACTGGCGCTTAAGGCCAAGTCGCAACAGGGCTATGACCTGATCGCGGATCAACCGACAGCTGCGGTGACGGCGGCGGACATTGTCCTGCCTTCGAAGGCGACGCTGGCTACATCCTTTCAGGTGATCGGCCGCTCCACACTGCACCACATCGCCGCCAACGAGCCGGCCGTTTTGGCCGGCCTGCCCGAGGGCGTGCACCAGATGCGGGTCGGGGTACGCCGCTTGCGGGCTGCTCGATGGGCCTTCTCGGATATGCTGCGCAGCAAGCAGACTGAATCGATCAAGGGCGAGCTCAAATGGCTCGCCGACAAGCTCGGACCGGTGCGAGATCTCGACGTTTTCATGGCGACGCGCGTCAAGCACCTCGAAGCGGCCGATCCGCCAATCGCAGGCCTTGGCGACCTCGAGGCCGAACTCGAGTACAAACGGGCGGTTGCTGCAGAAGCAGCGAAAGCCGCCATTGCCAGTGCGCGGTATCGGTTGCTGATCTTGAATACCCTCGAGTGGATCGAGGACGGAGCATGGCTGAAACTACGGCCCACGCTCCGCGAGCAGAGGATGAAACCATTTGCCGCCAAGCTCTTTGACCGCCGCATCGCCAAGGCGAAGAAGCGCGCCAAAGAGATCGGCCAGCTCAGCATCCAGGATCGGCACAAGCTGCGCATCGCCATGAAGAAGCTGCGCTACAGCATCCATTTCTTCGAGAGTCTGTTCGACAGTCACGCGAGCCGAAAAGCGCTCGTCAAGTACAAGGATTTCTTCGGGAGCTTGCAGGATAATCTCGGCGCCCTAAACGACATTGCAGTGCACCAGCGCATGATGACCAGCTTCAGGAATGAAATCGAGAACCGGAAGGCGGAGCCGGTGGCCTTCGCAGCAGGGGCCGTGGTCGGCACCGAACGCGGCGAGACGGACAAGCTATTGGCCGCGGCCGAAAAGGCCGCCCATAAGCTTCGCAAGGCCAAGCCATTCTGGGACTAGCCAATCGACTGGAATATGCGGGCAATTCCGCTAGTCTTCCGGTCTCGGAGGGTACGCGATGAACAAGGTCGCCGGCGTCCGCACCTCAACTGATTTTCAGATTCCCACGCAAATGAAGGCTTGGGTGCTTGGTGGCCCGGACGAACTCTTCCTGCGTGACAAGCCAGTGCCCAGACCCGGCCGAGCCGAAGTGCTGGTCCGCATCGACGCAGTGGCGATCTGCGCGACCGACCTGGAAATCATTCACTACGGCACGCCTGCCAGCATTCTGGGCGGCCTGCCCTTCAACAAGGATTTCACCCCCGGTCATGAATATATGGGCACCGTCGTCGCGCTCGGGCCCGATGTGGACGAATACAAGATCGGCGAACGCATCAGCGTGGAGATCCATGCCGGCTGCGGTCAATGCAAGCGCTGCCGCCAGGGCATGTACACGTCATGTCTCAATTACGGCAAGCCGGAGAAAGGACACCGGGCCAACGGCTTCACCACCGATGGCGGCTTTGCCGAATACGCAATCAACCACATCAACACGCTGGCGCGCGTACCCGAGACCATGAGCGATGCCGAGGCGACGCTGGTCGTCACCGCCGGCACTTCCATGTACGGCCTGACCGAGCTGGGCGGGCTGGTGGCCGGCGAAAGCGTGGTCGTAATCGGCCCCGGTCCGATCGGCCTTTTGGCGGCTGCGGTCGCCAAGGCGATCGGTGCCAGCCCGGTTATCCTGACCGGAACCCGTAACAAGCGTCTTGCCATCGGCAAGGAGCTCGGCGCCGACCGGACGATCAATATCAACGAGGAGGACGCCGTCGCTGTCGTCAAGGAACTGACCGGCGGGATCGGCGCCGATTATGTCGTCGAATGCGCGGGCACCGAACAGACGATCAATCAGGCGATCGGCATGACCAATCGCGGCGGCAAGATCTGCCTCGCGGCATTCCCGCACGAGCGCGTCACGCTCGACATCGCGCAGCTGGCCAAGAACAACATTTATCTCTACGGCATTCGTGGCGAGGGCCGCAGCGCCACCCGCCGCGCCATGGCCTTGATGGCGGAAAAGCGTTTCGATGCGACGAAGATCCACACGCACACGTTCCCTCTGGCAGACCTGCCGACAGCGCTGCGCTATGCACGCGAGCGGATCGATGATGCCATCAAGGTGGTTGTCACCAACCGTGAGGCTGCCGCAATCGCAAGCGCGGCCGAATAGGTGGACTCAGCGTCCCTCGAACTTCGGCTCGCGCTTTTCCATGAAGGCCTTGATGCCTTCCTGCATATCGGCCGTCTTGAACAGCGGCAGCAGTTGCAGATAGACGTGGTGCACGTGATCCGGGAAGGTCTCGTTGAGCCCCATCCGCATCATGCGCTTGGCTGCCTGCACCGCCAGCGGTGCGTTAGCAGCGATCTCGCGCGCGATCTCCCGTGCCCGTCCCATCAGGCCGGCATCAGGCACCACTTCGTTGGCGAGACCCCATTCCAGGCATTCCCGTGCGGAGAGCGTCCGGCCAGTGAAGATGAGCTCCGAAGCCTTTGCCCAGCCGATCATCCGCGGCAGGAACCAGGTGCCGCCGGACTCCGGCACCACGCCGCGCTTGACGAAAGCGGCTGCGAATTTTGCCGACTCCGCCATGATGCGGATGTCGCATCCAAGCGCAGTATCCATGCCGTAGCCGGCTGCACCGCCGTTGAGGGCGCAGATCGTCGGCTTGTCCATCGCCTGGAGCACCGTCGGCGGCGTGTTGCGCAAATCTAGCGACGTCGAGGACGAAGCCGAACTCAAACCGTTCCCGCTACGCTCCTTCCGCAGATCGAGACCCGCGCAGAAGGCGCGTCCGTTACCGGTGAGGATCACGCAGCGGACGTTGCGATCCTCGTTGGCTCGCACCAGCAGCTTCGTGAGATCGTTGAGCATAGGGCCGGAGATCGTGTTCATCCGCTCCGGCGCATTCAGCGTGATGAGGGCAATGTGCCCGTCCACGTCGTACAAGACTTCGTTTGCTTCCGTTTCAATGGTGCGCGGGCCCTGATCCATGGCAGTGCTCTTCCGGTTGTTGTCTCATGGAGCAATAGCGCGCCTTGGTGTCGTTGTCACGCAGCGCCGCCGAGATAGAGCCGCTTGACGATGTCGTTGCCCTTCAATTCGTCGACCGAGCTTGCAGCGACGACGATCTCGCCATGAACGATGATGTATCCGCGGCTGGCGATCCGGATTGCCTGATTGAAGTTTTGCTCCGCCATGAGAACGGTCAAACCGAGATTCTGGTTGAGCTCGCCGATCTTGGCGATGGTTTGCGAGACCAGCAGCGGTGACAGTCCGACCGAGGGTTCATCGACCAGCAGCAGGCGCGGCGACGACATCAGCGCGCGGGCAATCGCCAGCATCTGCTGCTGCCCGCCGGACATAGTACCGGCGAGCTGGCCCTGCCGTTCCCTCAGCGCCGGAAAGGTCTCGAATGCCAGCGCCAGATTATGGTCGATATTTCGCCTGGCCGCCTTGCGAAAGGCGCCGAGCATCAGGTTTTCCAGCACGGTAAGTCTCGGAAACAGCCGCCGCCCTTCGGGAACCATCGCGACGCCAAGGTCGACGATATCCTCGGCCGACATCCTGGACAGATCACTCGTCAGGCCATCGATTGTCAGCGAAATGCTGCCACGTCGCGGTCGCACCAGGCCAGCAATGCATTTCATCAGCGTGCTCTTGCCGTTGCCGTTCGTGCCGAGCAAGGCCACGGTCTCGCCGGCCTCGACATGAAGCGAGACGCCGCGCAGCGCCTTGACGGCACCATAACCCGCATCGAGATCGCTGATGGCAAGACTAAGTGCCAAGATAGGCCTCCTGCACGCGCTGGTTGGCCATGACTTCGGATGGCGTGCCGATAGCGATGATCCGGCCGGCGTCGAGGCACATCACGCGATCGGAAAAACGCATTACCGCCTGCATGATATGCTCGATCATGATGATCGTAATGTGCTGGCTCGCAAGGCTCATCAGCAGATCTAGCACCTCGTCGACTTCCGAGTGGGAAAGCCCGGCCATCGCCTCGTCGGAGATCAGCAACTTGGGGTGCGTCGCCATCGCGCGAGCAAGCTCCATCTTGCGCAGCTCCACCTGGCTCAGTTGCGTGGCCCGGACACCGGCCTTCGACGCCAGGCCCATCTGGGTCAGAATCGACATCATGGTGTCGCGACGCTGCGCCACCGAGACATGCTCGTGCGCGGCAAAGTCGAGCGCGACCATGAGATTCTCTGCGACCGTCATGCTCCTGAACGGTCGCGGAATCTGGAAGCTGCGCGCGATACCGCGGCGCGTGCGCAGATGCGGCTGAAGTGGCGTGATGTCCTCGTCGCGGAACATGACCGTGCCGGGCTCGGTGCGGAACGCACCGGAAATGCAGTTGATCAGTGTGGTCTTTCCGGACCCGTTCGGGCCGATCAGTCCGAAACGCTGACCCGGAGGAATCTCGACGCTGACATTGTCGAGCGCGACGAATCCGCCGAAGCGCTTTGTAAGCGAAACGATCCGCAGCAAGGGGGTCTGAGATTCGGCATCCGTCATGCCCGCCCCTCCTTGCGGCTGCGGCGCAACTTGCCGATCAGTCCAATGATGCCCTCCGGCGCGCCCACCACGAACAGCACCAGCATCACCCCGAGCACCAGCACGTTCACTTCCGACGAGATGGTTACTGTCAGCAACTGTTGCGTCGTGCTCAGGAGGATCGCGCCGATGATCGGACCGGACCAGTGTGCTGTTCCGCCGATCAGCGACATCGCCAGTGTCGAAACGGAGTAGTTGAGATTGAACGCGGAATCCGGGTTCGCAAACTGCAGGTACATCGCACTCGGGGCACCGACTGCACAAAGCAGCGCGCCCGAGATCACGCATGCCAGGAGCTTCAGCCGCAGCGTCGGCACGCCGGAACATTCGGCCGCGAGTTCGTCATCCCTCAGCGCCTGCAAGCCGCGCCCGATCCACGAATTCTGGATGTAGCGCGAGATAGCAACCGCCAGCACCACGAGCAGCGCCTGGATGAAGAACAGCATCTGCACATAATTGTCGAACGGCGGCGTCACCGGCGGCCGCTGGATCTGGATGCCCGCGGCGCCGCCGACATAGCGCCAGTTCGTCACCGCCGTCTCGATGATGATAGTCAGCGCAATGGTGGCGATCGAGAAGAAGATGCCCTGCATGCGAAGGGTGAGAAGGCCGAGCGCGAATCCCATGAGCGCGCCGATGGCGGCTGCTGTGGCGATCTGGACGAGTAGCGGCGCGCCAAACGCCTTCACCAGGAAGACCGAGGTATAGACGCCAACCCCGAAGAACGCGCTGGTGCCGAAGTTCACGTAACCGGCGTATCCACCGAGGATGCTCCATGCTACTGCAAGCGCGATGAACTGCAGGATCACGTAGCCGGCAAAGAATGGATACTGATTGCCCACGACCTTCGTCATGATGAAGGCGGCGGCGAGAAACACCGCCGCTCCAAACCAGAAAGCGATCCCGTTGCGCTTCATGACCGCCTTCCGAACAGGCCCTGCGGGCGGACGGCGAGCACGGCGAGCAGCAGCGTAAAGGAGATCGCCGGCGCCCAGGAAGCGCCAAACATGGTGAGCACGATGGATTCGGCAACACCGAGGATGATGGCGGCAACCAGCGTGCCGCTCATGCTGCCGAGCCCGGCCATGACGACGACGCAGAATGTCCGCCCGATATAGGCGCGGCCGAGCGTCGGATCGACCGGCGCGACGATGATCAGCAAGGCGCCGGCGACCCCGAGCACCGCGGTTGCAATGCCGAATGCCCATTGCTTGATCCGGATCGGGTTCGTGCCCATCAGTCGCAGCGCTTCCTGGTCCTGGGCGACGGCGCGGATCGCACGCCCCATGAACGTTCGCGACAAATAGAGTGTCAGTAATATGGTCAGCGCCGCGGCGACGGCGAAGGCAACCAGCAGCCGGTACGGAATCCTGAAGTCACCGAGCCGCAGGGCCTTGCCGACATAGTCCGCGGTGACCGAGCGCTGGTCCACGCCGAATTGCAGGATGATCAGCACCTCAATGATGAAGGCGACGCCGAAGAAGAAGGCGATGCCGCGCACGCCGGCATCGCTGCCGCGCCTTTCGAAGGTTTCGTAGTAGATGCGGTAGGCGACAAGGCCGAACACAAAGAACAGCGGCGTGATAAGGAGCCCCGCCAGCAGCGGATCGATCGCGTAATGCTCGTTGAGGAAGTACACTGCGTAGGACGCCAGCACCAGAAAGGCCGGATGCGCCACATGGGGAACATCAAGCAGCCCGAACGACACGGACAATCCGAGGCTGACCGCGCCGTAGAAGCAGCCGAGCAGCACACCGATCACCACCGCATCGAGCAGCAGATCCATTGAAAACAATTGAGATCCCCCTTGACCCGGCTTGAGCCCGCTACCCGATCGGCAGATGCCGGATCATTCCATTTCCCCGTCCGGGATCATTTGGCGTGATCCCGGACAGTCGCACATGATCCGGAGTTACTTCCGCGCGGCCTCGAAGGGAGCGACAAGCTCGCCTGATTTCAAATTCTCCGGGAACAGGATCACCTGCCTGCCCGCGGAGCGGAACTGCTCGATATTCTTGTCGACGACACCGCGGAATTGGGCCTGCAGCACCGCGGTTTCCTTGCGCTCGCCGTCGGCCGAAAATGCCATCGGCCCGACGATGGTGTTATGCGTGTTCTCCCGCAGGTATTTTGCAAGGCCTTTCTGATCGAGCGACTTCGTGGCGTTGATGGCCTGCTCGACAAGCTGGCCGCTGGCATAGCCGAATGGCGCGAGATAGTAGCCGAGCGGATCGACTTTGGCTTCCACGGCCCGCTTGGTGTACTTCTCGAAGAACTCCTTGGTTCCGTCGAAGTACATGCTCTTTTCCGGAAGCCAGGAATTGTAGTTGACGACGCCATTGAGCAGCGAGCCCATGTTCTCCATCACCGAGCCGAACTGCAGGCCGACCATGCCGCCGCCGAACAGCTTGACGTTGCCGCCGACGCCAATCTCGTTCACGGCACGCAGGATGCCGGCCGAATCCGGCGGATAGGACGCGACATAGACGATGTCGGGCTTGGCGGCCCTCAGCGCCCGGATGATGCTGGAGAATTCCACCGTGTTCGGCGGATAGGCCTGATCGAAGACGACCGGCATGTTGCGCTTCGAGGCGACCTCGCGCGCGGTCTTTACCAGGTTCTGCGCGAATTCCTGGTCGGCGGACAGCAGCGCGATGGACTTGCCGCCGGCCTTCTGGCCGATGTCGAGGAACGACGACGCCCAACTGTCCGGCGGGCCCCACGGTGCATTGTTGAACCACATGTCGTGGCCGACCTTGCTGTTGACCTGGAACGAGAAGTTGCCGATCAGCAAGAGGCCGCGCTGCTTGACCATCGGCATGATCGGCGCCGTCGGCACCGTCGCATAGGGCGCGAACAATAGATCGACCTTGTCGACGTCGATCAGCTTCGAATAGATGGCCGGCGTCTCCGAGGCGCTCGACTTGTCGTCATAGACGACAAGTTCGACCTTGCGGCCGAGCAGTCCGCCCTTGGCATTGACATCGTCGCGCCAGATCTCGATCCCGAGCAGCGAAGGCTTGCCGCCGCCGGCGAGGCCGCCGGTTTGCGGCATGCTCATGCCGATCCGGATCGGCGGCTGCTGCGCGTGCAGCAGGTTGATGCCGAGTGGAGAGGCGGCAAGTGCCGCACCGGCGCTTGCCGTTGCGAGCAGGCGGCGGCGGGAAATCGATCCGGATCTGGAGACCTTCTTCGACATTGGCTGTCTTCCTCCCCTTATTGCTGTTTGGCCTAATTGTAGTTGACCTTGCTGGCGTGTCCCTCGTCAGATTCGTCCCAGGGCCGTCAGGATAACCTGCGGCGTCAGAGGAATCTCCGTTACTATGGTCGCAAACGGCCTGAGCGCATCGTTGACCGCATTGGTGACAGCCGCCGCGGCGCCCGCCGTTCCGGCCTCGCCCGCGCCCTTGGCGCCGAGTTCGGACTCCCGAGTGGGCGAGACGACATGGCCGACATCGATATCGGGCATTTCTCCGGGCATCGGCACCAGGTAATCCGCCATGTTGGCGTTGGTCAGCTGCCCTTGTTCGTCATAGCTGCACTTTTCGAACAGCGCGGCACCGAGCCCCTGCACCACGCCGCCCCTGATCTGCTCATCGACCAGCTGCGGGTTGATGATGGTGCCGCAATCCTCGACCACCCAATGCTTCAGCAGCTTGACGAAGCCGGTATCGGTATCGACCTCGACCCACGCCGCCTGGACGCCATTGGTGAAGGCGAAGGGATATTCGCGCGGCACGAAGTGTTTCGTCGCCATCAACTCGGGCTGGATGCCCGGCGGCAACGTATCCGGGCGGAAATAGACAATGCGGGCCAGCTCGTTCAGCTCGATGCGTAGCGCTCCGTCGCTGACATTGACCACCGCATTATCGACAATGTCGAGCTCAGCTGGAGTCGACTGCAGGATCACTGCCGCAACATCGAGAATGTTCTTGCGCAGGATCTTCGTGGCCTGCAGTGCGGCCTCGCCGCCGATTCCGGCCCCGCGCGAGGCCCAGGTTCCGCCGCCATAGGGCGTCATGTCGGTATCGCCGAGAATGACGCGCACGCGATCCATGGAAACGCCGAGGACGCTGCCGACGATCTGGGCCGTCAGCGCCTCCGAGCCCTGCCCCTGCTCGGTGATGCTGGTTTGGCAGACTACCGAGCCTTGCGCATCCAACCGCACCGCCACGCCGTCCTGCGACGAAATCTTCGCGCCGCCGACGCCATAGAAGGCCGCGCTCGGATTGGTCACCTCGATGAAGCTGGCGATACCGATGCCGCGATGAATGCCCTTCTTACGCAGCGCCGCCTGCTCGGCACGCAAGGCATCGTACCCCATCATCGCGACGATCTTTGCCAGCGACGCATGGTGCGATAATTGCTCGAACCGCAGCCCCGATGGCGAAGCGCAAGGATAGGCGTCGTCCTTGATCAGGTTGCGGCGCCGTATTTCTACCGGATCCATGCCGATCTTCATGGCGGCGAGATCGACCAGCCCTTCCGTCACCGAACAGGCGATGGGATGGCCGACCGCGCGGTACTGGCACATGACATTCTTGTTCTGGAAGACGACGCGCGCCCGCGCGCGATAGTTCTTGCTGGTGTACGGCCCGCCGACGAGATTGACGACCTGGTTGGCCTCGATCGCGCTTGTGCGCGGGTACATCGAATAGGGACCAATACCCGTAAGATCGTCGATCTCGAACGCGGTGATGGTGCCGTCGCGCTTGACGCCTATCTTGCCCTTGCAGCGATGATCGCGCGCGTGGATGTCGGTGTTGAAGCTCTCAACCCGGTCGGCGACGAACTTGACAGGCCTTCGCAGCAGTTTTGACAGCGCATAGGTCGCCATCTCGTCGGCATAGATATGCACCTTGATGCCGAAGGAGCCGCCGACGTCCTTGCAGACGACCCGCACCTGGGATTCCCGCAAGCCCAGGTGCAGCGCCGCAATGTTCTGCACCATGTGAGGGGCCTGCGTGCCCTGGTAGATGGTGAGCCGCGCCTCCCCGGCGTTCCAGTCGGCAACGACGGCGCGCGGCTCCAGTGTCACGCCCGTATGACGGCCAAAGATGAACTCGGCTTCGACCACCGCATCCGACTCGGCGAATGCCTGGTCCACGGCGCCGGCATCGTGAATTCTTTCGAACGCCAGGTTATCGCCGAGCGAACCATGTATGATGGGAGTTTCCGGATCGAGCGCCGTGCGCATGTCGGTCACGGCTTGGAGTTCCTCATAGGCAACCGTAATATGCTCGGCGGCATCCTCAGCCGCCGCGCGGCTCGTGGCCACGATGGCAGCTACCGCCTCACCCTGCCAGCAGACACGGTCGACGGCGATCGCTGATTGCGGCGCGGATTTCAGGCCCTTGAGATGGGAGAGCACGCCCACCCACGGCGTGATCACGGCGGCAAGGTCCTTGCCGGTCACGATGGCGATCACGCCCGGCATCCGCTTTGCCGCCGCCACATCGATGCTCACGATCTTCGCGTGGGCATGCGGGGAGCGCAGGAAGACCACGTGCGCCATCCGCGGCAACTCCATGTCGCTGACGTAAGTCCCACGCCCCTGAAGCAGCCGGTCGAGATTCGGCCGCGGCACGGTCTTGCCGACATAGGAGTTGGGCCGGTCGAGTACCGACATTGCTCCCGGAGTAGCGTGGATGGAGCTCATGTCTTCAGCTCCATCCGGCTACGCGCGGTACTCTCGACCGCGTCGATGATGGCCTGATAGCCGGTGCAGCGGCAGTAATTGCCGGAGAGATGTTCGCGAATTTCTTCGCGAGCGGGCTTCTTATTATGCTGCAAAAGGTCTTGCGCCGCCATCAGCATGCCCGGCGTGCAAAAGCCGCATTGCAGCGCGTTGCGGTCCCGGAAGGCCGCCTGCAAATCGGCGATCTCGCCGGAATCGGACAGCCCTTCTATCGTCTCGACCGTCCCGCCGTTCACCTGAACGGCCAGCATCAGACAGGAGCGCACGATCTCCCCTCCGACGCGTACCGTGCAGGCCCCGCATACGCCGTGCTCGCAGCCCACATGTGTGCCCGTGAGCTTCAGGTGCTCGCGCAGGAAGTCCGCAAGGTTCAGCCGGGGCAAGACAGGCGCCTCGACAAGCTCGCCATTGATCATGAGCGAGATGAATGCCGATGCGGTCACGCATTTCCTCCGGCTCGGAGGTCGGGACGGTTCAACAGCTGCGCCACGCATCGCGCCAGCAACACCTTTGCGAGATGGCGCCTCATCGCAGGCGAGGCTTGCTGGTCCTCATGCGGATCGAGTTCATCGGAAAGCGCGGCTGCAATCTCGGCCAGCAGCGCCGGCGTGATCGCAACGCCGATGAGCTTCGCCGCCGCCCTCGCGAGAACCGGCGCGTCGCCGACCCCGAAATAGCCGAGCCGGAGATCGGCGAACCTGCTGTCATGCAATACGGCCTGTGCCGCGAGCCCGACCATGGCATAGTCGCCGTGCCGCCGCGCGAACTCCTGGAAAAAGTGCACCGCGCCCTTGCGCGCCACCGGTAAATCGACCGCCACCAGCAGGTCCAGCGGTGTCAGCTTCGTCTCGTAAATCCCGGTGAAGAATTCTTCCGCAGCAATCCGTCGCTCTCCGGCCGGCCCCCGCACCACGATAGTGGCACGCAGGGCCAGCATGCAGGCCGGCAGTTCCGAAGCGGGGTCCGCCTGCGCGAGGCTGCCGCCGATGGTGCCGCGGTTGCGGATGGCGGGATGCGCCAC
>JAEZEU010000158.1 GCA_023432885.1 Pseudomonadota bacterium
CAACCCGGAACCTCGAGGGTGCGGGTTCGAGGCTGCGCCGCGCCCCGGAATGACGGCGAAAGCAAACGGGCCGCGCGATCGTCTCGCGCGGCCCTCTTTCGTTGGAGATCCAGGGAAAACCTCAGAACATCAGGCCTTCCTTCACCAGGACCCAACGGCCGTTCTTGACCTGCTGCACCTGGGTGATGGTGTTGGCGAGATGGTCGGTCTTCGAGAACTTGGTTGGCGGCGAGTTGAAGATGTCGAGGAACTTCTCACCGGACTCCAGCGAGTCCAGCATCTTCTGGCCGGTCAGGTCCTTGCCCGCCTTCTCCGCATAGAAGGCAAAGGTCATGACCGCGTTGTGACCGATGATCGCCTGCGTATTGGCGTCGGTGCCGAACATCTTCTTGTAGTTGGCCAGCCAGTCCTTGACCTTGCCCTTGGCCGTATCTTCGTAAGGGATTTCGAAACCGGAAGCCGCATAGAGACCTTCGACCGCTTCCTTGCCGAGCGCAGGCACTTCAAGCACGTTGGTCGGGGTGGCGCCGAGGAAGGTGACGTCCCAACCAATCTTCTTGGCCTCGGCCATCGCACCAATCGTTTCGCGGATGATGGTGCCGAGCACGACGAGATCGCAGCCGTCGGACTTCATCTTGGCGATCTGCGCGCTGAAGTCGGAAGCGCCGCGCTTGTAGCTGGTGATCGGGCCCGGCTGCACCTTCATCGCCTCAAGCTGCGATGTGAAGCCATCGAGCACGTTTTTGCCGTACTCGTCATCCTGATGCATGATGCAGGGCTTCTTGGGCTTCTTCCATTCCACCATGTATTTGAGGGCGGCGCGGGTGCTCTCGACATAGGGAAGCAGATTGTTGAACTTGAGCCGCTCCTGCGGCTTGGCGGGATCGAACTTGAAGGTAAATTCCGCCGCCGTCAGCGGGAATAGCTGCAACACGCCGGCATCGAACAGGATGTCCTGCGCGGCCAGCACCGTGGGCGAGCCCATAGGACCGATCATGGCGAAGATTTTGTCGCGCTCGACCATCTTCTGCGAGGCAAGCACCGCGCGTTTGGGATCGTAGCCGGAGTCTTCCACAACCAGCTTGAGCTTGCGGCCGTGGATGCCGCCGGCAGCGTTGATCTCTTCCACTGCCATCTTCATGCCGTTGGAAACCGGCACGCCCCAGCCCTTGATCGGACCGGACAGGTCCTGATGCGTCCCGATGACGATCTCGTTCGCCGAGATGCCTTGATTGGTGACCTTGGTCTGGGCTGAGGCGGGCAGGTGGGTCAGCGCAAGCGCGCCTATCGCAAGGCCGAGCGCCTTGAACGATCTCGACATTTCAGTCTCCTCTTCGTTGGCCCGTGTTGAGCGAAGGATGGGGGCCTCTCAGTCCTTCGCGTTTTCTCACACTTCAGGTTTGGGCATGTCGCCCTAAGCCACCGCCCGATCGCGATACATGGCGTCGATCTCGGCGGCGTAACGCTTGTTCACGAAGCTGCGCTTCAGCTTCATGGTCGGTGTCAGTTCCTCGTCCTCGGGCGTCAGCTGGCGCTCGATCAGATAGAACCTCTTGATGGTCTCGACGCGGGCGAAATTGGCGTTGACTGCCTCGATCTCGCGCTGGATCAGGTCCTGAATCTCTGCGGCGCGGCACAGGCTCGCGTAGTTCGTGAAGGGAATGTCGTTGTCCTGCGCAAACTTCTCGACATTCTCCCGGTCGATCATCACGAGGCAGGTCAGATACGGGCGTTTGTCGCCGATCACCACCGCATCGGAAACATATGGCGAGAACTTCAGCTGATTCTCGATCTCCGACGGCGTGATGTTCTTCCCACCGGAGGTGATGATGATGTCCTTCATCCGGTCGGTTATCTTGACGAAGCCTTCATTGTCGATCGCGCCGACATCGCCCGTGTGCAACCAGCCCTTTGCATCGATGGCCTCGGCGGTCTTCTCCGGCTGGTTCAGATAGCCCATGAACAGGAAGTCGCCCTTGATCAGGATTTCGCCTTCCGGCGAGATCATCACCTCGCCCCAGGGCACCGACTTGCCGACCGAACCGAGCTTCATCCGCTCGGTCGGCATCAAGGTGGCGACGCCGCAATTCTCTGTCTGGCCGTAGACCTCGCGCATATCGATGCCGAGTGAGAGATACCAGCGGATCAAATCCGGCGAGATGGGCGCCGCACCGGTGAACGCGATACGGCAGCGATCGAGCCCGAGCATGCGGCGGATGTTGCGGAACACCAGCCAGTAGGCGAACTTGTTGGCGACGCGCAAGGCCAGCGGCGGCGTCTCGCCTTCGAGCCTGTACTCGGTCACGCGGTTGCCGACCGCGAGCGCCTTCGCATACGCCCACTTCTGCAGCGAAGTCGCGTCCTTCAGCGCGATCATAGTGGCGGAATAGAATTTTTCCCACACCCTCGGCACCGCGAGGAAAGCTGTCGGCTGCACCTCGCGCAAGTTGTCCGGCACCGTTTCCGGGCTTTCGGCGAAATTCATCACCGATCCCAGTGCCATCGAGATGTAGTAGCCGCCGATCCGTTCGGCGACATGACAGAGCGGCAGGAATACCAGCCGCTCCTCCGCATCGGTCGACGGAAAGAGGTCGTTGGCGTGGCGCATCTGATGCGTAACGCCACGATTGGAATGCATCGCGCCCTTGGGCGGACCTGTGGTGCCCGAGGTGTAGACGAGAATCGCAAGGTCGTCGGCGGTGCGGCTGCCGACCATTTGCTCCCACAGTTCCGCGCGGCCCTGCTCGTGGTTCTGCCCCAGCGCCATGAACTCGGCGAGCGACAGCACCATCGGATCGGAGAAGCCGGAGAGGCCCTCCATGTCGAAGACCACGATCTTTTCCAGCGTCGGGCAGCGCGAGCGGCAGGTCAGGACCTTGTCGAGCTGTTCTTCGTCCTCGACAAATACGACGCGGGTCCGGGAGTCGTTGATGAGGTATTCGACCTGTGCCGCGGAATCCGTCGGATAGATGCCGGATGAAACGCCGCCGGCACACAGGATGCCCATGTCGGCATAGACCCACTCCGGAACGGCGTTGGCGAGAATGGAGGCGACGTCGCCGGGCCTGAATCCGATCGCGTGCAGCGCGTAGGCGATGTCCTTCGATATCTGCAGCCATTGCCGCCAGCTGGTCGGCTGCCAGATTCCGAATTTCTTTTCGCGGATCGCCGGCCTGTCGCCGCGTTTTTCCACGCCGAGCACAAAGCTCCTTGCGATCGTATCGGCCACCGTCAGCACTGCCGCTCCGGCCATGCCTCCTCCCTCCTTTGGTAAGCCTCTCCCCGCCTGCCGGCTTGAACCGGTCTTGTTCGCGAGGACTGGCCCGAATCTAGCTTCAAGTCCCTCTTAACGCCACGTTTTCTTCTTCTTCCAGCGCCGCTCGGCCCGCGCGCCCGCTTCCTTGGCGCCGAGATAGAACTCCTGGATATCCTGCGAATTCATCAGCCTTTCGCACGTGTCGTTCATGACGATGCGGCCGATTTCCAGCACATAGCCGTAATGCGCGGTTTCCAGCGCCACCTTCGCGTTCTGCTCGACCAGAAGAATCGAGGTGCCCTGCTCCTCGTTGACGCGTCGAATGATCGTGAAGATCTCCTTGACCAGGAGCGGCGACAGGCCGAGCGAAGGCTCGTCCAGAAGCAGCATGGCCGGCCGGTTCATCAGGGCGCGGCCGATCGCAAGCATCTGCTGCTCGCCGCCGGAGAGCTGTCCCGCCGGCTGATCGAGGCGTTCCTTCAGCCGCGGAAAATAGCCGTAGACCATGTTGAGGTCCTCGGCGACGGCGTCGCGGTCCTTGCGCGGGTAGGCTCCCATCATCAGGTTCTCGCGCACGGTCAGGAAGGGAAACACCTCGCGTCCTTCGGGCACATGCGACAGGCCCATGCGCACGATCTTGTCGGCCTCGATGCGCTGGATCGGCTTGCCCATGAACTCGATCGAACCCTTCTGTGGATCGAGGATGCCGGAGATGGTCTTCAGCACCGTGGTCTTGCCGGCACCGTTGGCCCCGAGAAGCGTGACGATCCGGCCACGCGGCACTTCGAGGCTGATGCCGCGGATCGCCATGATCGGCCCGTAATAGCTCTCGATATTGCTGAGCTTGAGGATGATGTCGGAAGCGCTCATGGCATCGTCCTCATCAGGCGCCCAGATACGCTGCGACGACGTCGGGATGGCTCTGCACCTCGGCGGGGGAGCCCATCGCCAGCACCTTGCCGTAGTTCAGCGCGATCACGCGGTCGGAGACGCGGTTCACGAGGCTCATGTCGTGCTCGACCATCAGCACGGTGATGCCGAGCTCGCTCTTCATGTCGCGGATCCAGAACGACATATCGTCGGTCTCCTCCACATTCAGCCCCGACGACGGCTCGTCGAGCAGGATCAGCTTCGGCTCCGAGCACAGAGCGCGCGCCAGCTCGATCACCTTGCGCACGCCGTAGGGCAGCCCCGAGATCAGCTTGTCTCGATAAGGCTCGAGGTCGAGGAACTCGATCACCTGCTCCACCCGCCGGCGATGCACTTTCTCGCTCGCACGCACACCCGGCAGGAACAGCAGCTCCTGCCAGAGACTGGTGGTCGAGTGACGGTGGCGGCCGACCAGGAGGTTCGACAGCACGGTCGCATTCTCGAAGAGTTCGATATTCTGGAAGGTGCGGGCGATCCCGAGCCTGGCGATGTCGTAGGCCGGCTCCTGGGTGATGTCCTGGTCCTCGAAGAAAATCTTGCCGTGTGTCGGCGGATAGATGCGCGAGATCAGGTTGAAGATCGAGCTCTTGCCGGCGCCGTTGGGGCCGATGATGGAGAGAATCTCGCCTTTCTCGACGGCAAAGCTCACCGAATCCACCGCCTTCAGGCCCCCGAAATGCAGCGACAGGTTCTCGGCCCGGAAATAGCTCATCGGTTCCGCTCCGATTTCACGTAGATCTTCTGCCGCTTGAAGGTGGCGCGCTTGTAGAGCGGAAAGAGCTGGAAGAAGAGCTTGATCTTGAGCCAGCGGCCGTAAAGCCCGAGCGGTTCGAACAGCACGAACACCATGATGATCACGCCGTAGATCGCGCCCTTCAGGCCGTTCGCCGAGGCAAACGCCGCGACATTGCTCTGGATGGCCGAGGCGGTCGCCTTGCCGGCACCCAATGTCGACGCAACCCCGGCGATGATGCCGGGCATATCGTCCTTCAGATACGTCAGGAACGGATCGATCATCACCAGGAAGATCGCGCCGAGCACTGCGCCGTGCAGGCTGAAGGTGCCGCCGATCAGGATCACGATGATGAACTCGATCGAGAGCTGCAGCGTGAACATCTCGGGCGAGATGAAGGTGAGCTTGTGCGCGAACAGGCAGCCGGCAAAGCCGGTGATCGCCGCCGAGATCGCGAACGACTTCACCTTGTAGAGTGCGACATTGACGCCCATGCTGCGCGCGGCTGTCTCGCTGTCGCGGATCGCGATGAAGGCGCGGCCGGTCGGCGAGCGCAAGAGATTGAGCGTGCCGATGATGGTCAGGACCAGGAAGCCGAGGCAGAGGAAATAGAATGACGGGCTGTCGCGCGGGATCGCCGTGCCGAACAGCGACAGCGTCTTCACCCGCATTCCCTCGTTGCCGTGGGTCACGCTTTCCCAGCGCGCCAGGATTTCCTCGACGATGAAGGCAAAGGAAATCGTCGCGATAACGAGGTAGATGCCCTGCAGCCGCAGCGCCGGAAAGCCGACCAGCGCACCGATCACCCCGGTCAGGATTCCCGCAGCGAGGAAGTAGACAGGGAACGGCACATTGTATTGCTGAAGATAGCCGGCGGTGTAAGCGCCGATCGCCAGGAACGCCGCATGGCCGAGGGAGGCCTGGCCGGTGAAGCCGGAGAGGATCAAGAGCCCTACGCCGACGGTGGCGTAGATGCAGACGAATACCAGCTGGCTCATGATGTAGCTGGACAGCACGAAGGGCGCGACGGCGAGCGCCACCAGAAGCGTGCCGTAGGTCCAGACATAGCCGGAATGCGGGAACAGCCGGATATCGTCTTCGTAATCGGTCTTGAAGATGAAACGCATGGCCTGCTCCTCAAACCTTCTTGCGGACGTGAAGGCCGAACAGGCCTTCGGGCTTGAGCAGCAGCACCGCGAGCAGGACGATGTAGGGCGCGACGTCCTTCCAGCCCTGGGGCAAATAGAAGCCGGCCATGCTTTCGATCACGCCGATCAGCACGCCGCCGACCAGCGCGCCGGGAATCGATCCGAAGCCGCCGAGCACGGCGGCAGGGAACGCTTTGAGCCCCAGCACGAGGCCCACATTGGAATGGATGAAAGTGATCGGCGCGAGCAGCACGCCGGCGGTGCCGGCCACTGCGGCGCTGATCGCCCAGACGATCGACACCACCCGCTTGACTGGAATGCCCATATAGTAAGCGGCGAGCATGTTCTCCGAGCTCGCGCGCATCGCGGTGCCGAGCGTCGTGCGGTTGAAGAACAGATAGAGCAGCGTGCAAAGGATGACGGTGGCGGCGATCACCGAGAGCTTGTCATAGGCCAGCACCAGCGAGCCGATCTTCAGCACGCCTTGGCTGAACGGCGTGTCGATCTTGAGGTCGTCGGTGCCCCAGATGATGCCGGCCATTGAGCGCAGGAAATAGCCGAGCCCGATCGTGACCATGATGATGGAGAATTGCGGATAACCGAGGATCGGGCGCACCACCACGCGCTCGGCCAGCATGCCGAACAGGGCCATGGCGATGACTGCGCCCGCAAAGCCGATCCAGTAATTGAAGCCGAGCATGCCGATGAAGGTGAAGCCGAAAAACCCGCCCAGCATCATCAGGTCGCCCTGGGCAAAGTTAACGACTTCGGTCGCCTTGTAGATAAGGACGAAACCGAGCGCGATCAGGCCATAGACGCAGCCAAGCGCAATGCCGCTCACCAGCTGCTGAACGAAGTCCAGCATCAAATCCCTCCCCCGACGCGATGGCGGTTCTTGGAAGACCGTCTTTTCGCATCTTGTGTCCACACGCTACGGCGTCTTGGCGCGCCGATTGGGCCGTGGGGCCGCGGTTATAGAGCCTCAAAGTCCTGATCCCTGTCAACAAAGCTTGGTTGCCCCAAGCCTTGCTTCTTGCGGAGAAATGCCGCAGTCCGCCGAATTGTTAATCATTGCGTCCGCGCGATTCACCGCGCCGAAATATCTTTCGGTCCATGGTCTGGCGTTGAACCGGACATGGACCTGCCGATGACATCAGGCGAAGCTGCCCTGGAAGTGCGAGGGTTAACCAAGCGTTTTGACCGGCTCGCGGTCGACGCGCTCGATCTCGCCGTCCGCAAGGGGGAGTTTTATGCGTTGCTCGGCCCGAACGGCGCCGGCAAGACCACCACGCTGCGCATGGTCGCGGGCCTGCTGCGGCCCGACGCCGGATCGGTATCGATCTTCGGCATCGATGCGCTCGCCGATGCCGTCGCCGCCAAGCAAGTGATGGCGTGGGTGTCCGACGAGCCGATGATTTATGACAAGCTGACGCCACTGGAATATCTCGAATTCGTCGCCGGTCTCTGGGGCATCGACGCCGCATCGGCAGAGGCTACCGCACACGAACTGCTCGCCTCGCTCGGCCTTGGCCCGCACCTGCACGAACGCTGTGAGGGATTTTCCAAGGGCATGCGGCAGAAGGTGGCGCTGGCCGGTGCGCTGGTGCATGAGCCGCGACTCATCATCCTCGACGAGCCGCTCACCGGTCTCGACGCGCTGTCGGCACGTCACGTCAAGGGTCTGCTCCAGGCGCGCGTGCATGCCGGCTGCACGGTGATCATGACCACGCACATCCTCGAAGTCGCCGAGCGCATGGCCGACCGCATCGGCGTCATTGCCGCCGGCCGCCTGGTCGCGGAAGGCACACTCGACGAACTGCGCCAGCGCGACGGCCGCAACGATACATTGGAAGACATGTTCATAGCGCTGGTCGACGAGGCCGCCGCCGCATGAGCTCGGCCTCCGGCCTTTCCTGGTTTGTCCGGCACGAGGTGCGGCTGGCCTGGCGCGAATGGATCGCCATGCTCACCGGCGGTCGGCGCCGCCGCAAGCGCGCGGCCATGATCGGGCTGGTCGCCTTTGCCGCCATCATGCATCTGCCGGCCTATGCCGTGATCGGCCGCTTCGCCGGTCTCGAGATGCCGCTCGACAAGGCCTCGATGATCGTGCTGACCGCGACGATCGCGCTCGCCTGGGCCTTGATGCTGTCCCAGGCCATCGAATCGGTGACGCGTGTGTTCTACGCTCGCGCCGATCTCGACCTGATCATGTCCTCGCCGGTGCGGCTGACCA
>JAEZEU010000212.1 GCA_023432885.1 Pseudomonadota bacterium
GCCTCGCGCATGTCGTCGGTGTCGGGCTTGAAGGTCAGCCCGAGCACTGCGATGGTCTTGCCGCGCAGCGCCCCGCCAAGCGCATGGCTGACCTTGCGTGCCATCGCACGCTTGCGGTTCTCGTTCACCGCGAGCACGGCCTCGACGATGCGCAGGTTCACGTCATAATCCTGCGCGATCTTGATCAGCGCCCGCGTGTCCTTTGGAAAGCAGGAGCCGCCGAAGCCGGGGCCGGCATGCAGGAACTTGGTGCCGATACGGTTGTCGAGGCCGATGCCGCGCGCAACCTCCTGCACGTTCGCGCCGACTTTTTCCGACAAGTCGGCGATCTCGTTGATGAAGGTGATCTTGGTCGCGAGGAAGGCGTTCGCCGCGTATTTGATCATCTCGGCGGTGCGGCGCTCGGTGAACATCAGGGGCGCCTGGTTCAGCGAGAGCGGGCGGTAGATGTCGCCCATCACCTTGCGGCCGCGCTCGTCCGACGTGCCGACCACGACGCGGTCGGGGAATTTGAAGTCGCGGATCGCAGCGCCTTCGCGCAGGAATTCGGGGTTCGAGGCGACCACCACGTCGGCCTGCGGATTGGTCTCGCGAATGATGCGCTCGACCTCGTCGCCGGTGCCGACCGGAACGGTGGATTTCGTCACCACAATCGTGAAGCCGGTGAGCGCCTGCGCAATCTCGCGCGCGGCGGCGTACACGTAGGACAGGTCCGCGTGACCATCGCCGCGGCGCGACGGCGTGCCGACCGCGATAAACACGGCGTCGGCTTCCGCGACCGGCTTGGTCAAGTCGGTGGTGAAGTCGAGGCGCCTCGCTTTCACATTGGTTGCGACCAGCGCATCCAGACCCGGCTCATAGATCGGGATTTCGCCGCGATGGAGGGCTGCGATCTTGCTCTCGTCCTTGTCTACGCAGGTGACTTCGTGACCGAAATCCGAAAAGCACGCGCCGGACACCAGTCCGACGTAGCCCGTGCCGATCATGGCAATCCGCATGGCGAACCTGCTTTGCGATGGTTAACGGGTCTGCGTCTTAGGAAATTCGCGGGTCCAAGGGAAGGCCCCGTTCGGCAAAAAGCGGCATGTTGTTTGTATGAATAAAGGAGAAAGAAACAGTTTCCCTCCGATGATGCGCCCTGCCGCACCGAAACAGGACAGCAATGACTCCAAACGGTACATCCGCGACAGTGGCTCTTCCCGACAGGCATCGCATCGACTGGGTCGACTATGCCAAGGGGATCTGCATCGTCATGGTCGTGATGATGCATTCGGTGCTAGGGGTGGAGCTGGCCGCCGGCCAGACCGGCTTCATGCATGGGCTGGTCGCCTTCGCAAAGCCGTTCCGCATGCCGGATTTCTTCCTGATTTCAGGCCTCTTCCTCGGCCTCGTGATCGATCGCGATTGGCGCACCTATCTCGACCGCAAGGTGGTGCATTTCGCTTATTTCTATGTGCTGTGGGTGACGATCCAGTTCGGCTTCAAGGCGCCCGCCTTCGCCGCTGAGGCGGGCTGGGCGCATGTCGCCTATCTTTATCTGGAATCCTTCGTCGAGCCGTTCGGCACGCTGTGGTTCATTTATCTGCTGCCGATCTTCTTCGTTGTCACAAAACTGACGCGTCGGGTACCCCCGCTCGCGATCTTCGCGGTTGCGGCGGTGCTGGAGAGCATGCATGTCGCGACCGGCTGGACCGTCGTCGACGAGTTCTGCTCGCGCTTCGTCTATTTCTTCGCCGGCTACTGGCTGGCGGCTTACGTGTTCAAGCTGTCGGACCGGGCGCGCAGCCGCCCGATGCTGTCGATTGCCGGCCTTGCGCTGTGGGCGCTGATCAACGGCTCGCTGGTCGAGACTGGCTTTAGCGAGTGGCCCGGAATCTCGCTGGCGCTGGGGTTTGCGGGCGCCGGCGCCATCATCGTCGCCGGGACGCTTCTCGCCCGCGGCGGCCTGCTCAATTTCCTGCGCTATTGCGGCGAGAATTCGATCGTCATCTATCTCGCCTTCTTCCTGCCGATGGCGGCCACGCGCACGGCCCTGCTGAAGAGCGGCGTGATATCGGATATCGGCACCATCTCGCTGATGGTCACTATCGCCGGGGTCGCCGGCGCCATCCTGATCTGGCGCGTCGCGCTGGCGGTGCGCACCAATTTCCTGTTCGAACGCCCCGATGCGTTCTGGATCGCGCCGAAGAAGCCGGGCGTCGTGCTGCAGGCGGCGGAGTAGATTCCAGCACATCTCAAGGCGTCATCGCCCGGCGTGACCGGGCGATCCAGTAGGCCGGGCTCTCTCAGCTCAAACTCAGGTCTCTGGAAATACTGGATCACCCGCCCGCCTCCTTCGCTAAGCTTCGGCGAGCCCAACTTCATAGCCGGCGAAGCCTTGGCGAAGACGGGTCGCGGGTGATGACAATGGGGACAAGGGCGAAATTTCTCCGTCAAGGCTGTAAATCCGCGCAAAAATCCTTAACTTTCGGCCATGCCGAAGACAGCCCCCAAAGCCGCCACAAAATCCTCCCCGAAACCGCTCGCCGCAAAGTCGCTCGCCAAGGGCGACCACCTGTTCCTGGTCGACGGTTCCTCCTACATCTTCCGCGCCTACCACGCGCTGCCCCCACTGAGCCGCAAGTCCGACGGGCTGCAGGTCAACGCCGTGCTGGGATTCTGCAACATGCTGTGGAAGCTGCTGCGCGAGATGCCTCCCGACAATCGGCCGACGCATCTGGCGATCGTGTTCGACAAGTCGGAGGTCACCTTCCGCAACAAGATCTATCCGGAGTACAAGGCGCACCGCCCGCCGGCCCCTGACGATCTGATCCCGCAGTTCAGCCTGATCCGCGACGCCGTGCGGGCCTTCGACCTGCCCTGCCTGGAACAGAACGGATTCGAGGCCGACGATCTGATCGCGACCTATGTCCGCCAGGCCTGCGAGCGCGGCGCGAGCGCCACCATCGTTTCCTCGGACAAAGATCTGATGCAGCTCGTCACAGATTGCGTCCAGATGTACGACACCATGAAGGACCGCCGCATCGGCATCCCCGAGGTGATCGAGAAGTTCGGCGTGCCGCCGGAGAAGGTGGTGGACGTGCAGGCGCTGGCCGGTGATTCCACCGACAACGTGCCGGGCGTGCCCGGCATCGGCGTCAAGACCGCAGCGCAGCTGATCATTGAATACGGTGACCTGGACCAGCTGCTGTTCCGCGCGGGCGAGATAAAGCAACCCAAGCGGCGCGAGGCGCTGCTCGAGAACGCCGAGAAGGCGCGTATCTCGCGGCAACTGGTGCTGCTCGACGACAAGGTCGCTCTTGAGGTGCCGCTGGATGACCTTGCCGTGCACGAGCCCGATGCGCGCAAGCTGATCGCATTCCTCAAGGCGATGGAGTTCTCCACCCTCACCCGCCGCGTGGCCGAATATTCGCAGATCGATCCGTCCGAGATTGCGCCGGATCCGGGGAGCAAGAACGGCACCAAGGCCGCGCCGGCGGCCGCGGCGAAATCCCAGGACACTTCCGGTGACCTTTTCCCTGGCGACAAGCCGCTGGCCGGGACCAGGAAGCCCGGCGACAAGCAGGACAGGTCCTCGAGCCTCAAGGGCACGCCGGTATCGCTCGCGGAGGCACGCGCCGAAGCGATCAAGAGGATTCCTGTCGACCTCAAGAAGTACCAGACCATCCGCAGCCTCGATGCCCTGAAGGCGTGGGTCGCGCGGGTTGGCGATGCCGGCCATTTCGTGATCGACGCCATGTCGGATTCGATCGATCCGATGCAGGCGGAGATTTCAGGCTTCGCACTGGCGCTGGCGCCGAATGATGCCGCCTACGTCCCGCTCGGCCACAAGCAATCGGGCGGCGGCGCGGGGCTGTTCGACGCGGGGCTTGCGCCGGACCAGATCAAGGCGGCCGACGCCCTGGCGGTGCTGAAACCGCTGCTGGAATCCGGCGGCATCCTCAAGATCGGGTTCAACATCAAGTTCACCGCCGTGGTGCTGGCGCAGCACGGCATCACCTTGCGCAACCATGACGACATCCAATTGATGGCCTATGCGCTGGATGCCGGCCGCGGCTCGAATGCACTGGGCTCGCTCGCCGAGCGCTGGCTGGGGCACGCCGTGATCGAATACGGCCCGCTTGTCGGCAGCGGCAAGGGCAAGCTTACCTTCGACCAGGTGGCGATCGACAAGGCGGCGCAGTATTCCGCCGAATATGCCGACGTGATCGAGCGGCTCTGGCGCGTGCTGAAGCCGCGGCTGGTCGCCGAGCGCATGACCACGGTCTACGAGACGCTGGAGCGACCGCTCGTCTCCGTCCTGGCGCGAATGGAGCGGCGCGGCATCTCGATCGACCGCCAGGTGCTGTCGCGCCTGTCAGGCGATTTCGCCCAGACTGCGGCGCGCGTGGAAGCGGAAATCCAGGAGCTTGCGGGCGAGCCGATCAATGTCGGCAGCCCGAAACAGCTCGGCGACATCATCTTCGGCAAGATGAAACTGCCGGGCGGCAGCAAGACCAAGACCGGCGCGTGGTCGACTTCGGCACAGGTGCTCGACGACCTCGCCGAGCAAGGCCACGAATTCCCGAAGAGGATTCTGGAATGGCGACAGGTCTCGAAACTGAAATCGACCTATACCGACGCGTTGCCTGCTTACGTGCATCCGCAGACCCATCGCGTGCACACGACCTACGCGCTGGC
>JAEZEU010000285.1 GCA_023432885.1 Pseudomonadota bacterium
CAACACGGGCGAAGTTACATGGATCGGCGGCCGCCTGCCTCACATTAATGAGAGGATGGACCGGCTTTGCCGGCGCCGCTGGCTGCGGTTTCGGGCGGGACCGGACTGGACTGGCCGGACGGCGGACCGCGGCGCGGTGAGCCACGGGTGCCGGCCTGACGATTGGCTTCGGCAAGCCGCGCCTCACGCTGGCGCTCCTTGAGCCGCCCGCGTTCCCGGTAACGGGCCAGCGCGCCGGCGGCGGCGGAACTGCCACGCGTCCATTTTCCGATCAGATGTCCGGCGACCCGGCCGGTCGCGCCGCCTGCCCAGACCAGTTCGAACGGCGAGAACAGCCGCCAGCGTTCGTCCCCCCACAGGATGCTGCGCGCGATCAGAAGTCCGGCCATTGCCGATGTGCCGATGCCTTGCCGGCCAAAGCCGCTCGCCACCCACAATCCTTTGCGGAGTTGGCCGACCTGCGGCATGCCGTGCACGGTGACGCCGACCGCACCGCCGAACACGTCCGCGATAGCGACCTTGCCGAGTTGTGGAAACACCGTGTTGATACGGCGCTGGATCGCGGAGACGAACCGTTTCGGCCGCGCGTCCCAGGTCGTCTGCGGACTGGCCCACATCAGGCGATCGCCGTCGACGATACGGAAATGGTCGATGCCATCGGAGTCCATCACCGATCCCCCGAAGGCGATGGCCTCGTGAAGGCCCTCGCCGAGCGGCTCGCTCACCGCGGCGAAGCGCCACACGGGCAGCAGGGTCTCCGAGAGCCGCCGGAGCGGCGCGCCGAGATGCACATTGCCGCACAGCACGATGTGCGAAGCGCGCAGCCGTGCCGATGGAGTCACGATGCGCTTGCGGATGCCGGAAGGATCAATGCTGACTACCGGCGTGTCCTCGAAGATACGCGCGCCGGCGCGCCGTGCCAGCGCGGCCAGGCCATGGACATACTTGCGGGGATCGAGCTGGAACGCCTTTGGATAATAGATGCCGTGAAAATAGCGGCTGGCATGCAGTGCCGCGCGCACGCGATCGGACTGCCAGCCTTCCACCTCCGTATCGAATTCGCCGGAAAGCATTTGCAGCCGGCTGATCAGCGCCTCACCGGCATCGACGTTGGAAACTTCGAGCACGCCTTCGCTCAAGCCGATGCCGGGCATCGACTGTTCCGTCGCGATGGCGCGGACGTGATCGGCGCCCTCCTTCGACAGCGCCCACAGTTCCTGTGCATCCACAAGTCCGACTCGCTCGATCAGATCGGCCATAGGCAGGCCGAAACCGGGCATGACGGTGCCGAGATGATGACCGGATGCGCCCCAACCGACGTGCCGCCCCTCCAGCACCGCAACACTGGCGCCGAGCCGAGCGGCTTCCAGAGCAACGGTCAGCCCCGCCAGTCCGCCGCCAACGATGGCAATATCGACATCGAGGTCGAACGAGAGCCGCGAGCGTTGCTGCTGCGGTGCGACGTCATATCCATTCGTCATACTTGTGGAAGTCACGCTCATGTCGTTTTCTTAGACTGACGATGCGCAGCTTGTCACCTTGTCCTGAAGGCTGGCTTGTATTTAATCCGCGAAACCCGGACGAATCGAGATCGCGCCATGCGCCGTTTGATGCTGTTGCGTCATTCCAAAACCGAGACCGACGCACCTTCCGGGCGGGACCATGACCGCCGCCTCGATGAACGTGGGTGCAAAGATGCCGCCGAGATGGGGTACTGGATCAGCCACAACCCGCCGTTCCCCGATCAGGTGCTGGTTTCGACTGCCGTCCGCGCCAGGCAGACCTGGGATCTCGCGTGGGAGGCGATGAAGGACCGCGTGCCTGCACCGGACGTCGAAATCACCGATGAACTCTACGGGGCCGAACCGGCGGACCTTCTCAAGATGGTGCGAATGGCGTCGGCCAGCGATCCGAAGCGGCTGATGCTGGTGGGACACAATCCCGGCATGCATGAGCTGGCGCTGATGCTCACAGGCAGCGGCGACAAGGCGGGACGGAAAGCGCTGGAGGACAATCTGCCCACCTCGGGCCTTGCGATCCTTGACTTCGATACCAAGGACTGGACCGACGTTGCCTTCCGCCGCGGCAAGCTCGCACTGTTCGTCAGTCCGAAACTGTTGCGGCAGATGTCGAAGGATTAAACCGGTCCCCGGGCCCGTGATAGGCTGAACTTCAAAGCTGGGAGGCGCAGATGTTTAAGTCGATTCTCGTGCCGATCGATCTGGCCGATACGGATCTGGCGAGACCCGCGATCGCGACGGCCGCGACGCTGTCGCAGGCGATGAACGGCACCGTGCGCCTTCTCAACGTGCTGCCGATGACGCCGGTGATGCTGGCGGAATATGTGCCGGCCGATTTCGAGACCCAGCAGCGCCAGACAGCGGAAGAAGCGCTCGCCATCATCGCGCGCGAATCCGGCATCGCGGCTCCACGGATTACCTATGTGGTGCGGCAGGGTGGCATCTATCACGAGATCCTCGAAGAGGCCGCCGCGATGAATGCCGATCTGATCGTGATGACCTCGCACCGGCCGGCGATGCGAACCTATTTCCTGGGCTCGAACGCCGGCCATGTGGTGCGTTACGCCAAATGCTCCGTGCTGGTGGTGCGGCACTGAACTAGCACCCGGGTATTCCGGTCCTCGCGCCTAGCGCAGCCGTTCGAACTGCGGATCGGGACGGCCTTTCACCGCGTCCTCGATATGGCTGCGGCTGATGCCGATGTCGCGCAGCTCACGATCATCCATCGCTCGCAGCACCTTGATCGCTTCCCGGCGTACCCAATGCGCGGCAAGGCCATTGGCCAAATTGCCGAGCACGCGGCTGAAACCGCCAATGATGGCGGGAGCGGTTTGTGCAGTCGTGTAGATCGTGGTCATTGCAGTCTCCAGTCCTGATGCAGCGGCCAAGCACCGCCTTGACGCGGAACGTGGCAGAGCGCTCGCGCCTTGTTCTCGGATTGCTATCGCCTCCTCGGTGCAATCTCGGGCTTGTGGAACCCTTGATGATCCCGTAATTGTATCGGTGCAAGAAAAACATTGCTCTCGGTGCAATAATGTCGAGGTTCGAATACATCCGGCTGGCAGATGCGGTTGCCGCCGAGATCGCGGGCGGGACCCTCAAGCCGGGCGATCGCCTGCCGCCGCAGCGCATTTTTGCCTTTCAGCGCAAGATTGCGGCGTCCACTGCCAGCCGTGTCTACACGGAGTTGTTGCGCCGGGGGCTTGTGGTTGGCGAGGTCGGCCGCGGCACTTTCGTTTCAGGGCAATCGCCCCAAGCGGTTGGACAGCCGCCGCTTGAGCCGCGCGGGGCGAAAATCGACATGGAGATCAACTATCCGATGTTGCCGATCCAGTCGGCGATGATCGCGAAAAGCCTCGCCGGGCTCGAGCGCGCCGAGGGGGTCGAGATTGTGCAGCGGCAGGGCTCCAGCGGCGGGACTCAGGCCATACGCAACATCGCGGCCGGCTTCATGAGTCGCCCGGGCTGGACGCCCAACTCGGAGCAATTTGCCTTTACCGCCAATGGACGTCAGTGCATTGCGGCGGTGCTCTCTGCCGTAGTGCCAGCCGGCGGCCGCTGTGGCGTCGAGGCGCTGACCTACCCCTTCATCAAGGGAATCGCTGCCCGGCTAGGCATCATCCTGGTGCCGCTCGCGATGGATGCGGACGGCGTCCGGCCGGATGCGGTCCAGAAAGCGCATCGCGAGGCACACCTGTCCGCGCTCTACA
>JAEZEU010000322.1 GCA_023432885.1 Pseudomonadota bacterium
TGCTTGCATAGGCTGATCGACAAACGTCGGCAATCTATCCGTCGCCTTAACGTAAGCGCTCAACCTTAATTGCACCCGATAACTGAAACATGGATGTCTGATGGCCGACTTTGCCCTTTGGCAGCTAGGAATAAACAGCTTCCGCAAGTGCGAGGACCAAGATCGTTGGTGGCCGTCCTTAGCGTACCGTCCAGCCGGGAACAAAGAACATGGACAGAGAACACCGGCAATCGGGATTGCAATCGAATTGCCTTATTTGTTGCCCAGCAGCCGACATCCCGGCAGTTGTCCCCACCATCCCGACTTGGTGATGCCGACCTCCACGATGCACGTGAACGGCTCGCCGATGCGATCGAAACGATATTGAAGCCCGTAACTGTTACCGGTGACCGACACATAGCGCACTTGCTCGTCCAGACTACCAGGCGTGACAAGCAGAGGAGAAGAAAGGCCACCATCTGCCAATACTTTCTTGAGCTCAGTGAGTGGCCCCTCGAGCGAGGGCAGGATCGGATATTTCCCTTTTGCTTCGCGGTATTTCTCCAGAAGCCCGATCAATACGCGCGCATCCCGGTGCTGGGCCCCATAGACCTCCGGCCAATGCCAATAGATGTACCCAAAGTATACGGCCAATGCCGCGAACGCTGCGAAACTGACTCTCAGGAGCTCCCGCATCGCTCGAATTCACTGCGAAAGGCCCTGTAAGTCAACCGGATCCCCTCCTCCAGTCGCGTGCTTGCGCGCCAGCCGAGCCCGGCGAGCCGGCTGACATCGAGCAATTTTCGCGGCGTGCCGTCGGGACGCGAGGCATCGAAACTGATCTCGGCGTCATAGCCGACGGCGGCGGCCACCACGCGCGCGAACTCGGCGATCGTGAGGTCCTCACCGGTGCCGATATTGACCAGTCCGGCATCCGAATAGTTCTTCATCAGATGGATGCAGGCATCGGCGAGATCGTCGACATAGAGGAATTCGCGCCGCGGCGTGCCGGTGCCCCAGACCACGACGTTGCGTGCGCCAGATAGCTTGGCCTCGTGGAAGCGGCGGATCAGCGCCGCCACGACGTGGCTGTATTCGGGATGATAGTTGTCGCCGGGCCCGTAGAGATTGGTCGGCATCACGCTGATGAAATCGCTGCCGTACTGGCTGCGATAGGCTTCGGCCATCTTGATGCCGGCGATTTTCGCAATGGCATAGGGCTCGTTGGTCGGCTCCAGCGGGCCGCTCAGCATGCTGTCCTCGCGCAGCGGCTGCGCCGCCAGCTTGGGATAGATGCAGGAAGAGCCGAGGAACATCAGCTTCTCGCACCCATGGAGGTGGGCGGCGTGGATCACGTTCGCCGCGATCGCCAGATTGTCGTAGAGGAATTCGGCGCGCAGCGTGTTGTTGGCGACGATGCCCCCGACCTTCGCCGCCGCCAGGAAGACGGCCTGCGGCTTGTGCCGCGCGAACCAGTCGAACACCGCGGCTTGATCGCAAAGATCGAGTTCGCTGTGCGGCGCGGTCAGCAGGTCGACGTCCTCGCGGGCGAGCCGGCCCACCAGCGCCGAGCCCACCATGCCGCGATGGCCGGCGACATAGACCGACTTGCCCTTCAGTTCAAACGGGACCCTTGCCATCGGCCGCCTCCCGACGTGCGACTGCAAGATCGCTGGTCATCATTTCCCTGACGAGTTCCTTGAACGTCGTCTTCGGTTTCCAGCCGAGTTTTTCCCGCGCCTTGCTGGCGTCGCCAATCAGCAGATCGACCTCGGTGGGCCGGAAGTAGACGGGGTCGATACGCACCACCGTCTTGCCGGACCTGATGTCGATGCCGGTCTCGTCCCTGCCCTTGCCGCGCCATTCGATGCTCCGGCCGACCTCGGCGAAGGCCAGTTCCACCAACTCGCGCACCGAATGAGTCTCGCCGGTCGCCAGCACGAAATCGTCGGGCGCCTCGGCCTGCAGGATCATATGCATGCCCTCGACATAGTCCCTTGCATGGCCCCAGTCGCGCTTGGCCTCGAGATTGCCGAGATAGAGCGTCTCCTCGAGCCCGGTCTCGATGCGCGCCACGCCGCGGGTGATCTTGCGCGTGACGAAGGTCTCGCCGCGGATTGGGCTCTCATGGTTGAACAGGATGCCGTTGCAGGCGAACATGCCGTAGGCTTCGCGGTAGTTCACCGTGATCCAGTAGCCGTAGAGCTTTGCCACGCCGTAGGGCGAGCGCGGATAGAACGGCGTGCTCTCCCGTTGCGGCACTTCCTGCACCAGGCCGTACAGCTCCGAGGTCGAGGCCTGGTAGAAGCGCGTTTCCTTTTCCATGCCGAGGATGCGGATCGCCTCCAGCAGGCGCAGCACGCCGATCGCATCGGCATTGGCGGTGTATTCCGGGCTCTCGAAGCTGACACCGACATGGCTTTGCGCGGCGAGATTGTAGATCTCGGTGGGGCGGATCTGCTGCATCAACCGGATCAGGTTGGTTGAATCGGTCATGTCGCCATAGTGCATTAGGAACGGCACATTGCCGGTGTGCGGATCCTGATAGAGATGATCGACGCGCGCGGTGTTGAAGGAGGAGGAGCGCCGCTTGATGCCGTGCACGCTGTAACCGAGCCCGAGCAGGTACTCGGCGAGATAAGCGCCATCCTGTCCGGTGATGCCGGTGATCAACGCGACCCGTTTGGAATTTTGAGCGGCCCTAGTCTTTTCGGGAACCTGGCCGGGAAGTCCAAGGCTGGTCATGGGCAATCAATCTCAGTCAATCAGTGCGCCGGAAGCCCTTGCGCCGCGCAGGCCATAGCATCGGCCCGATGGGAAGTCTAATACGAAAGTCCGTTCAAATCAGGCGCTTGGAGCCACTTCCGACGTTAAGATTACTCGCCGTAATGGCGCAGCCGTTCGAGGTCGACAACGGTCACCCCGCCATATTCGAGCCGGAGCAGGCCCTCCTTCTCGAGCCGCTTCAAGCACTGGTTGGCGTTCTGCCGCGACAGCCCTGACAGCGCTCCGATTTCCTCCTGGGTGATCTCCAGATGCCGAGTTAGATCCGGATAGAGGATGGGGTTGAACAGCGAGGCGATCGAACGGGCGACGCGGCCGGTCGCATTTAGCGTGCGGCCGTATTCCAGGGCGCCGATGAACTGGCCGAGTCGCTCGTTGAGCTGGCGGACCAGGAAGCGATTGAATGCGACGCTGTTCTCGAATAGCCAGAAGAAGGTGGTCCGGTCCATCAAGGCAAGCCGGGTGTCACGCAAAGCCACCACATCGTAGCGCCGCGGCTCGCTCTTGAGCATCGAGCCCTCACCGAACCAGGCGCCCGCGGTGAGGCCCGCGAAACTCGCCGCCTTACCGCCGCTCGATACCGTCCCCATCTGCGCCAAGCCCGTGACGATCCCGGTCCAGTAGTCGAAGGGGTCGCCACGCATGAAAATAAACTCGCTGGCGAGGTAGGATTTCTCCACAATGCCAGAGCGGGCGACCTCGATCTCCCGTTCGTTCAGTTCGCGCGACCATGCGGCGATGCGCTTGAGGTAATCGGCAGCAATCATAAACGCATCGACCGTCGCGAAGACCTATCCGGTTCCGCCCGGCCTGCCGCATCGCTGCACTGCAGCATAACCCAGACCGCGGCGAAATATCCCGACCAAATGTCAGGCAAAAGACATTTCAAACTATCGCATTGCCTTATGGAGGGCCACCTCGCCGATGGCTTGCGATCGAGCAGCGGAGGGGTGCGTTGTTACCGCACATGCGGGCCGGTAATCACCAGCCTCATTAGTCGGATGGCATGGCTTGGAACAGCGATGTAAGGTCATCGCTGCGATTGCAGGACCGAAGATAAAGAGCGCTGGGACAGGCGCCATATCGGGAGGGATGAGTGTCTTACACGTTGGAAGTGCGCGCGGTATCGCTGCGCTTCGGAGGCGTCCGCGCGCTGACCGAGGTCACCTTCGGCGTGAAGGAGGGCGAGTTGTTCTCGATCATCGGCCCGAACGGTGCCGGCAAAACTTCGATCGTGAACTGCATTTCCGGCCGCTACAAGCCGACCGAAGGCCAGCTGTTTTATCGCGGCAAGGATATCACCTCCCTGCACCCGAACGCCCGCGCCTCGCTCGGCATCGGCCGCACCTTCCAGAACCTTGCGCTATTCCACCACATGAGCGTGCTCGACAACATCATGGTCGGACGGCACCACCTGCTGAAGAACAATTTCATCACGGGATCGCTGTACTGGCTGACCGGCGCCCGGCGCGAGGAGCTGGAGCACCGCCGCAAGGTGGAAGAGATCATCGACTTCCTAGACCTGCAGTCGGTGCGCAAGGCAACCGCCGGCACCCTGCCCTATGGATTGCGCAAGCGCGTGGAGCTTGCGCGCGCCATGGCACTGGAGCCGAAGCTGATCCTGCTCGACGAGCCGATGGCAGGCATGAACTTCGAGGAGAAGGAGGACATGGCCCGCTACATCGTCGACCTCAATGAAGAGTTCGGCATGACGGTCGTGATGATCGAGCATGACATGGGCGTGGTCATGGACATCTCCCACCGCGTCACGGTGCTGGATTTCGGCCGCAAGATCGCCGAGGGAGATCCTGCCACCGTGCTTGCCGATCCCCACGTCAAGCGCGCCTATCTCGGCGAAGAGGACGAAGTGCTGTCCGATCCCGACGACAAGCCCGCCGCTCCGGAGTGCGCGGCATGATGGATTACGCCGCCCGCGTGCGAGAGGCCGATACCTATCCGAAGCTGCTGCGCTTCAACGCCAGGGAACACGGCAGCGAGATCGCGCTGCGCGAGAAGGATCTTGGGCTCTGGCGCGTCTTCACCTGGAACGACTACCAGGACCGCGTGCGCGACTTCGCGCTCGGAATGGTCGAGCTTGGTCTTGGTCGCGGCGACGTAATCGGCATCATCGGCGACAACCGGCCGGACTGGGTCGCCGCCGAAGTCGCCACCCATGCCATCGGCGCGATGAGTCTCGGGCTCTATCGCGATGTGCTCGACGAGGAAGCCGCCTATCTCCTCAGCTATGGCGAGGCGCGCCTCGTCTTCGCCGAGGACGAGGAGCAGGTCGACAAGCTGCTCAACCTCGCCGACCGCGTGCCGCACTTGAAGCACATCGTCTATTCTGACCCGCGCGGCATGCGCAAATATGACGATACGCGTCTCATGGAAGCGAGCAAGCTTGCGAAGCTCGGCCGCGACCGCGCCGCCCGCGAGAGCGGCCTGTATGACAAGCTCGTCGACGCAACCAAGGGCGAGGATTGCGCCATCCTCTGCACCACGTCAGGCACCACGGCCCACCCGAAATTGGCAATGCTCGCGGCGGGCCGTGTGCTGCGCCATTGCGCGACCTATCTGTCCTTCGATCCCAAAGGCCCGGAGGACGAATACGTCTCGGTGCTGCCCCTGCCCTGGATCATGGAGCAGGTCTATGTGCTCGGCAAAGGCTTGCTGTGCCGGATGAAAATAAACTTCGTCGAAGAACCCGAGACGATGATGCACGACTTCCGCGAGATCGCACCGACCTTCGTGCTCTTCGCCCCCCGAGTCTGGGAATCGATCGCCGCCGATGTGCGCGCCGGCGTGATGGATTCTTCGCCGCTGAAACAAAAGCTTTACGACATTGGCATGAAGACCGGACTTGCTGCGTTGGCGCAGGGCAAGCACTCGACTCTCGCCGACGCGCTGCTGTTCCGAGCATTGCGTGACCGCCTCGGTTTCACCCGCTTGCGATCGGCGGCGACCGGCGGCGCCGCGCTCGGCCCCGACACCTTCAAGTTCTTCCAGGCGATGGGCGTGCCGCTGCGGACGCTCTACGGCCAGACCGAGCTGCTGGGCGCCTACACGCTGCATCCCGAAGGCGAGGTTGACCCGGACACCACTGGCGTGCCGATGGCCGACGACATCGAAATACGCGTCGACAACCCCGACATCAACGGCGTCGGCGAGATCGTGGTGCGCCACCCCAACATGTTCCTCGGTTATTACAAGAACCCCGAAGCTTCCGCCGCCGACATCAAGGACGGCTGGATGCATTCGGGCGACGCCGGCTACTACAACGATAACAAGCAGCTCGTGATAATCGACCGTATCAAGGATCTGGCAGAAACCTCGCGCGGCGAGCGTTTCTCGCCGCAGTATCTCGAGAACAAGCTGAAGTTCTCGCCCTACGTCGCTGAAGCCGTGGTGCTGGGCGCCGGCCGCGAAAAGCTCGCGGCGATGATCTGCATCCGCTATTCGATCATCTCGAAATGGGCAGAGAAAAACCGCATCGCCTTCACCACCTACACCGACCTCTCCTTGCGCCCCGAAGTCTATGCTCTGCTGCAGAAAGAGGTCGAATCCGTCAACGCGACCTTGCCGCCGGCGCAGCGCATCTCCCGTTTCCTCTTGCTCTACAAGGAACTCGACGCCGACGACGGCGAGCTCACCCGCACCCGAAAGGTCCGCCGCGGCGTCATTAACGAGAAATATGCCGATATCATCGAGGCGCTCTATCGCGGCGAGTCGAATATCCCGGTGGACACCGTGATCCGCTTCCAGGACGGCACTACCCAGCGCGTCCGCACCACGCTCAAAGTAGTCGACCTCGCGCGCGGCCCTGCCATGGCGGAGGCTGCGGAATGACGACGCGTACGACGTTGGCAACCTCGACCGCCTCTCCCCGCGTGCGGGGAGAGGCAAAAAAGACCGGCGGTAGCCTGGCATGAACACCCATTTCCTGATCCAGCTCATCATCAACGGCCTCGTAGTCGGCACGCTCTATGGCGTCGTCGCGATGTCGTTCGTACTGATCTACAAGGCCACGCAAGTCGTCAACTTCGCGCAAGGCGAGCTCCTGCTGGTCGGCGCCTGGGTGTGCTGGGCGCTGCTCGCCAAATACCAGGTGCCGTTCTGGATCGGCATGCCGATTACGCTGGTGTTCATGTTCATCTTCGGCATCGCGATCCAGGTCATTATCCTGCGGCCGATGATTGGCGAACCCATCATTTCCGTCATCATGGTGACGATTGCGCTCTCGACCGTCTTCCAGGCCGCGCTGAAATGGATTTTTGGCGTCAACCCGCAGCCGTTCCCGCGCGTGTTCCAGAGCCAGTCGGTCAGCCTGTTCGGCCTGCAGATCCAGACCGTCTATGTCATGAGCCTCGTGGTATCGATCGCCATGATGATCGGAATGGCGTGGTTCTTCCGCGCGTCGAAATATGGCCTGGCCATGCGCGCAACTGCCTTCAACCAGCAGGTTGCGCAATCGCTCGGCATTTCCGTGAAAAGCGTCTTCGCCATGGCTTGGGCCATTTCAGCCACGGTCTCGGCGGTCGCGGGCGTCGTCGTCGCCGTCGTCAACGGCGTCTCCTCGGGCCTCGCGGCGTACGGCATCAAGGTATTTCCGGCCGCCATTCTCGGCGGGCTCGATTCGATCGGTGGCGCGGTACTCGGCGGCATCATCATCGGACTCTTGGAGAACGTCGCCCAATATGTCGACAGCCAGTATCTGCACTGGGGCAATCTCTACGAGATCGCGCCGTTCTACGTGCTGATCATCATCCTGATGATCAAGCCCTACGGTCTGTTCGGCACCAAGGACATCGAGCGGGTGTAAGTCATGGCAGGTCCCACTCTCATCCCCGCGGGCGACTTCCGCTCCACCTACGCGGAAGACACCACGATCTTCCCGACGACGACCAGCCGCAACATGGCGGTCCTGGGCGTGGCGCTGATTTGCTTTGCACCAATGGTGTTGAGCGGCTACTGGCTGAGCATCCTGATCCAGATCGGCATCTTCTCGATCGCAGCCCTCGGCCTCAACATCTTGGTCGGCTTCACCGGACAGATCTCGATCGGGCACGCCGCCTTCTTCCTGTTCGGCGCCTTCACCTCGGCCTATATCAACAACAACTTCCCGATCCCCGTCTTCTTCGCCATTCCTCTCGCCGGCGTCGTCACCGCACTGGTCGGCCTGATCTTCGGCGTGCCGGCGGCGCGGCTGAAAGGGCTTTACCTCGTCATCGCGACGCTGGCGGCGCAGTACATCCTGCTCGACTTCTTCTCGCGCGCCGAATGGTTTTCCGGCGGCTCCGTGCCGGCCAGCGCCAATCCGTTCTCGATCTTCGGCTACACGCTGCGTGGCGACCGGCAGTATTTCTACGTGGTGCTCGCCTATGTGCTCATCAGCTTCGTCCTGGTGACCAATCTGATGCGCACGCGCGATGGTCGAGCGCTCGTTGCGGTGCGCGACCACTATCTCTCCGCCGAAATCATGGGCATCAATCTCACCAAGTACCGCACGCTGTCGTTCGGGCTTGCTGCGTTCTTCGCCGGCATCGCCGGCGCGCTCTATGCGCACTACCAGCTCGTGGTCTCGCAGGAAGGATTCGGCATCGAGCGCTCGGTATTGTTCCTCGCCATGGTCATCATCGGCGGCACTGGCTCGGTCATGGGCACGCTGATGGGCACCGCCTTCGTGGTGCTGGTGCCGGAATCGATGGAGTGGCTCAGCCATTGGCTGAAGGGCGGCGCGATCGACAAGGCGCTGTCCCTCAACACCAACATCACGTTTCTGCGCGAGATCGCGATCGGCCTCATCATCATCGGCTTCTTGATGTTCGAGCCGGACGGGCTGGCGCACCGCTGGCGACAGATCAAGGCCTACTGGAAACTCTACCCGTTCTCGCACTAGACGCGCGCACGGGTGACGGACGAAGATTGGTTCAACGAATAACAGGAGGAAACGACCAATGAACATCAAGTCTCTGCTGAGCACGGCCTCGCTTGCCCTGCTGATTGCGGGAGCGTCGGCCACGGCGCAGGCCCAGATCGCGATCGGCCATCTTGCCGATTACTCGGGCGGCACCTCCGACGTCGGCACGCCCTACGGCCAGGCCGTCGCGGATACCTTCGCCTGGGTCAACAAGAACGGCGGAGTGGGCGGCAAGCAGCTCAACGTCGATACCAACGACTACGGCTACCAGGTGCCGCGCGCGATCGCGCTGTACAAGAAATGGTCGGCGCCCGACACCAAGGTCGCCGCGATCATGGGCTGGGGCACCGCGGACACCGAAGCGCTCACAGGCTTCCTTGCGCAGGACAAGATTCCGGACATCTCGGGCTCCTATGCCGCTGCACTTACCGACCCGCAGGGCACCAGCGGCAAGGCAAAGCCGGCGCCTTACAACTTCTTCTACGGCCCGAGCTACTCCGACGCGATGCGCGCGATGCTGACCTGGGCGGCCGAAGACTGGAAGGCCAAGGGCAAGAGCGGCAAGCCAAAGTTCGTCCACATGGGCGCGAACCATCCGTATCCGAACGCGCCGAAGGCCGCCGGTGAGGCGATGGCGACCGAGCTCGGCTTCGAAGTGCTGCCGCCGCTGGTGTTCGCGCTGACCCCGGGCGACTACTCTGCGCAGTGCCTCAGCCTGAAGAGCTCCGGCGCGAACTACGCCTATCTCGGCAACACCGCCGCCTCCAACATCTCCGTGCTGAAGGCCTGCAAGACCGCCGGCGTCGACGTGCAGTTCCTCGGCAACGTCTGGGGCATGGACGAGAACGCGGCGAAGACTGCAGGCGATGCGGCCGACGGCGTGATCTTCCCGCTGCGCACGGCGGTGAGCTGGGGCGGCAACGCGCCAGGCATGAAGACGGTGCAGGATATCTCGAAGATCTCGGACCCGACCGGCAAGGTATATCGCCCCGTCCACTACATCGCCGCTGTCTGCACCGCGCTCTACATGAAGGAAGCCCTCGACTGGGCGGCCAAGAATGGCGGTGCCACCGGCGAGAATGTCGCCAAGGCTTTTTACCAGAAGAAAGACTGGGTGCCGGCCGGCATGGAGGGCGTCTGCAACCCCTCGACCTGGACCGACAAGGACCACCGCGGCACGCTGAAGGTCGACCTCTACCGCTCGAAGGTATCGGGTCCAACTGACGGCGACCTCAACGACCTGATGGCCAAGGGCACCATCAAACTCGAGAAGGTCAAGACCGTCGAACTGCCGCGCAAAGCCGAATGGCTGGGCTGGTGAGCCATTGGGCTGCTGCCCCGGCAGCAGCCCAGCACGTAGACGTCTCCCCCCGCGAAAGCGGGGGGATCCAGTACGCCGCCACCTCTCGGTTGATGTCGGACGTCTCTGGAATACTGGGTCACCGGCATACGCGGGTGACGACAGTTGAAGGTAATCAAACATGACCCAAACCGTCGAAGCCATCCGCCCCGCTACCGCCGCCACGGCCACACCTCTGTTGTCCGTCAACAACATCGAGGTGGTCTATGACGACGTCATCCTGGTGCTGCGGGGCCTCAGCCTCGAAGTGCCAAAGGGCACCATCGTCGCCCTCCTGGGCGCCAACGGCGCCGGCAAATCGACAACGCTGAAGGCGATCTCCGGCCTGCTCAAGACCGAGGACGGCGAAGTCACCCGCGGCGACATCGTCTTCGACGGCGAGCGCATCAACGGCATCGATCCCGACAAGATCGTCCGCCGCGGCATTTTCCAGGTGATGGAGGGCCGCCGCATCATCGCCGACATGACCTCGATCGAGAATTTGCGGCTCGGCGCCTTCACGCGTAGCGACCGCAAGGTCGATGACGACATCGACATGGTCTTCCAGTATTTCCCACGGCTGAAGGAGCGCACAGGGCTTGCCGGCTATCTGTCCGGCGGCGAGCAGCAGATGCTGGCCATCGGCCGCGCGCTGATGGCGCGCCCGAAGATGATCTTGATGGATGAACCTTCGATGGGCCTGTCCCCGCTCCTGGTGAAGGAGGTGTTCTCCATCATCCGCGAGATCAACCGCGATCTCGGCGTCACCATCCTTCTGGTGGAGCAGAACGCCCGCGCCGCGCTCTCGGTCGCAAGCCACGGCTACATCATGGAACAGGGCAAGGTCGTGCTCGACGGCTCGGCCGATGAACTGCGCGACAACGAGGACGTCAAGGAATTCTATCTGGGCGGCGCCGGCGACCAGCGCAAGAGTTTCAAGAACCTGAAGAGCTTCAAGCGGCGCAAGCGCTGGCTGTAAACCGCCCATGGATTGGCGGGCGAAGTGGAGACCGGTCGCGTGAAGAAAACGGGTCAAAAAATCAAGGTTCAGCCGAGGACCTGGTCCGCTTCCGTCACGGCGCAGAGCACATGATAGAACGAAGACGCCGGAATGGTCGCAACCAGCGAAGTGCCGTCGCGGTCGAACTGATCGAACCAGCCGCCGGCCACGGGATGGCGGAGATAATGCCGTTCCAGCCGCGCCAGCGCCGCACGCGCGTTGTCCGCCGCGCCCTCTTCGCCGGACTCGGCCTGCGCGATCCACGCTTTTGCGATCTCGGTCTGCGGCCACAGGCGACGCGTGTCGCGCGTGACGTTGCCGGCGGTATCGCCGGCATCGATCAGGCAGCCCGTCGCCGCGTCCTGGTAGCGCAACACGGTGGCGAGCAATTCGCCGCGCGGACGTCCCGTCGGGCAGCCAGTGATGCGCTCAAAGCCCTTCAGGAGCCATACCCATTCGGCCTGGTGGCCGGGCTCGACCACCACGGGCTCGATCCTCGACCAGTCTTCCTCAAAGTATTCGCCGAGCGCCTGCTTCTGCTTGTCGTAGAGGTTGGCGACGAACAGGCCGTAGAAGTCGCCGGCGCGCTGCTGGAAGACGAGATCGTGGGTCGCGTCGAACAGCGCGATCATTGCCTCGAACAGGTGCATCTGCGGATTCTGCCGCCGCGGCAGCGTCGCCGGAAACCCTTCCGCGAAACCGCCATGCGGCGAGCGCAGCCTGGCGTCGACAAATGAGAGCGCCGCGTCGATTTCCGAGCGCACCTGTGCGTCGCGGTCGAGCGAATAGACCGTCGCGAGCGCCAGTAGCACGAAGGCGTGGTCATAGCTGTCGCGCCTGGCATCGAGCACCGCACCGTCCGCATCTAGCCGATGGACATAGCCCGGCTGTCCGTCTGGCGCCTTGGCCTTGCTCAGGAGATGCTCGAGCCCCTTCAGCGCGATTTCTTTTCCCTCGGGATACCAGCCCATCTGGGCGGCTTTGGCAAAACAGTAGATTTGCCGCGCCTGGACGAATGTCCGCCGCGGCGCCAGCCGATCGGCGCGGCCGTCCGCATCGAGGCGATCGACAAATCCGCCGCTGGCACAATCCCAGCCCTCGCCCGACCACAGCGGCAGGGAGCACTCGACGATGAGGGACTTCAGCTGCGCGACAATATCGCCGGCCTCCTCCGAGGCGGTAGACGGATCAACCATTGTTCTTCCTGACACCATCCCCGACAACGCCGAAAACCGTCTGATACCACGCCAACGCCGAACCGCAATCGGCCGGAGCCTGCCATGACCGAGCATTATGACGCTCTGGAAACGCGCGATCCCGCAAGCCGCGAGGCTGACCTGTTCGCCAGGCTGCCCAGCCTGCTGCGCAAGGCCATGGACGCGCCCGCCTATGCCGAACGGCTGAAGGGCATTGACCCCGCATCCGTCACCAGCCGGGCCGCGCTGGCGCGCCTGCCGGTGCTGCACAAGTCGGAACTCCCGGCCCTGCACAGGGCGGCCCCGCCCTTTGGCGGCCTCGTCAAGGCCCCGCCCGGCTCGTTTGCCCGGCTGTTCACCTCGCCCGGCCCGATCTTCGAGCCGGAAGGTACCCAGGCCGATCCCTGGCGCGGCGCGCGGGCGCTTTATGCCGTCGGCTTCCGCCCTGGCGACATCGTGCTCAACACGTTCAGCTATCACCTGACGCCCGGCGGGTTCATCTTCGATGCCTCGGCGCGCGCGCTCGGCTGCGCCGTTATCCCGGCCGGTCCCGGCAATACTGAAGCGCAGTTCGAACTGATCGAGGCCTACCGGCCGGTCGGCTACAGCGGCACACCGGACTTCTTGAAAATCCTGCTCGATGCGGCTGCGACCGCCGGCCGCGACGTCTCCTCCGTCAAGCGGGCGCTGGTCTCCGGTGCGGCGTTTCCTAAATCATTGCAGGAAGAGATCAAATCGCGCGGCGTCGACGCCTACCAGGCCTTTGGCACCGCAGATCTCGGCATAATCGCGTTCGAAACCCCGGTGCGCGAGGGCATGACCGTGAACGAGGACCTGATCTTGGAAATCGTCCGGCCCGGCACCGGCGATCCCGTCAAGGAAGGCGAAGTCGGCGAGATCGTCGTCACATCGCTGGATCCCCACCATCCCTGGATCAGACTCGCAATTGGCGACCTCACCGCAGCGCTTCCGGGCAAGAGCCCGTGCGGCCGCACCAACATGCGCATCAAGGGTTGGATGGGACGCGCCGATCAGACAACCAAGGTGAAAGGCATGTTCGTGCGTCCCGAGCAAGTCGCCGAGATCGGCAAGCGCCATCCCGAGATCGGACGGCTGCGCCTCGTCGTCAGCCGCGCCGGCGAAACCGACTTGATGACGCTGCGGGCAGAATGCGCCTCCCCGAGCGACGCGCTGCGCGATCAGCTCACTGCGACGCTGCGCAGCATCGCCAAGCTTGGCGGCACTGTGGAGCTGGTGGGCGCGGGCTCGCTGCCCAACGACGGCAAGGTGATCGCGGACGAACGCTAGAACTCGCGGATCAACCTGATCACCTCGTCTTGCTGCTCGCCCGTGATCTCGGCGAACATCGGCAATGACAGGATTTTTCCCTGATCGGCAGCAGCGTTCGGGAATTGCTCGGGCCGGATCTGGTGCCGGCTATAGGCGGCAAGGAACGGCAGCGCGGTCGGATAGTTGATCGCGGTCTGCACACCGTTGGCACTGAGATGCGCGGCGAGTGCATCTCGGCGCGGATGGCGGATGGTATAGAGATGATAGACATGGCTGCGGTCCGGCGCGACCGTAGGTACCGTGACATCCTCGATCTGATTCAGCCCCGCATCGTAAACCTTGGCGGCGTCCTGACGCGCCCTGGTCCAGTCCGCAAGATGCGGCAGTTTCGCCGACAAGATCGCCGCCTGCATGCCGTCGAGACGGCTGTTGATGCCCTCGATCTGGTGTTGATGCTTCACGAGGCCACCATGGCGCGCCAGCATCGTCATGTGTTCGGCCAGCGCAGCGTCGTTGGTGACGACGGCGCCGGCATCGCCCATCGCGCCGAGATTCTTGCCGGGATAAAAGGAATAGGTCGCGGCTTGACCGAACGTGCCGACCGGCTGGCCCCTGTAGCGCGCCAGATGCGCCTGCGCGCAGTCCTCGATCACCCACAGCTTGTGCCTGCCGGCGATCGCCATGATCGCATCCATGTCCGCCGGCTGGCCGTAGAGATGCACCGGGATGATTCCGACCGTGCGCGGCGTGATCGCCGCCTCGATCGCCGCCGGGTCGACCGTGAATGTGACCCCGTCGGTGTCCGCGAACACCACGGTGGCGCCGGAATGGCTGACCATCGCCGAGGTGCTGATCCAAGAATGCGCCGTCGTGATCACCTCGTCCCCGGGCCTCACCTTCAACGCCTTCAGCGCAAGCCAGATCGCGTCGGTGCCGTTGGCGCAGGAGACGCAATGCTTCACGGCGGCCGCTTCGGCGAATTCGCGCTCGAACCGGTCGACATGCGGGCCGCGGATGAAAGAAGATTCGCCGATCACGGCGGCGATCGCCTCGTCGATCTCGCCCTTTATCGTCTGGTACTGCAGCTTGAGGTCGGCGAAAGGCACCGGCATGTTGATGTCCTTATTTCCCGCGCAGGCGGCGCGCCGGATTTCCGGCATAGAAGCCGGGTTCGGTGATGTCCTTGGTCACGACCGTGCCCGCGCCAATGACGACATTGTCGGCGATGCGCACCGGCAGGATGGTGGCATTGGAGCCGATCGAGACGCGGTTGCCGATCACGGTCTCGCGCCACAGTTCCTTGCGGCCGCCGGAAGGCCCGCCGCTCGCGAAGGTATCGTTGATGAACATCACGCCGTGGCCGACAAAGCAATCCTCGCCGATGGTGACGAGCTCGCAGACAAAGGCATGCGACTGCACCCGTGTGCGTGCGCCGATCACAGCGCCCTTCTGGATCTCAGTGAATGGACCGACAAAACAATCGTCGCCGATCCTGCAGCCGTAAAGGTTGCAGGGCTCGACGAGCTTGACGCGCGCGCCGAATTCGACGTCGCGGATGCCGACCTGATGCAGTTCCGGGGTGTTCACGAGGCCACACCGAGCCGGCTGAGCCGCGGCGTGAAGCGCAGCGCCACTTCCTCGCCGGTCTCGATCGATTCGTAGAGCGCGGAGATCAGTTCGAGACTCTTGCGGCCCTCGAGCCCGTCCACCAGCGCCGCGCGCTGACTGGTGAGGCATTCGATGACGTGCTGGTAATAGGCCTGGTGGCCGAAGCCGTAGACGTTCGGCGGATTGACCGAGAATTTTTCGACCACGTCCTTGTCCGACGGCAATTCATCGACGAAGCGCCAGTGCCGGATCTGGTTCACCGCAAAGCCTGCGATCTCGACGGTGCCCTTCTCGCCGAGGATCGAGAGCGAGCCTTCGAGATCAGTCGGGCGCGCCGCCGTCGTCGCCTCGATGATGCCAAGTGCGCCGTTCCTGAATTTCAGCGTGGCGACGGCCGTGTCCTCGGTCTCGATCTTCGCCAGCGCCGTGGTGGCGCGGGCGTGCACGCTGACGACGTCGCCAAAGAACCATTCCAGCATGTCGACGTGGTGGCTCGCCTGGTTGGTGAGCACGCCGCCGTCTTGGGCCCAGGTGCCGCGCCAGGCGTCCTGGTCGTAATAGGCCTGGTCGCGGCACCAGCGCACCCGCACCGTGCCGAGGATGAGGCGGCCGAAGCGGCCGGCATCCAGCGCCTCGCGCGCCTTGACCACGGGCACGTTGAATCGGTTCTGCTTGACGATGAAGAGTTTTACGCCCGCCTCGTCGCAGGCACGGATCATGGCATCGGCGTCCTGCAGCCGCAGCGCCATCGGCTTTTCCACGACGACGTGCTTGCCCGCTTTGGCGGACGCAATGACGTGCTCCGGATGCATCCCGCTCGGCGTCAACACCGCCACCGCGTCAATGTCCTTGCGCGCCAGGAAATCGTCGATGTCGTAATGCGCTGGTACTCCGAACTTCGCCGCAATGGCGTCGGCACGCGCGCGGATGGGATCACAGACCGCGACCATGCTCGCGCCCGGGATGTGATTGCCGCCCAGCAGATCGGAGTGGCGCTTCGCGATACGCCCACAACCAAGCAGGCCGAATCTGATCATTGAGCTTCCTTTGCGGCGGTCACAGTGCGTTGGCGGCTCCCGGGTCGGCGAGCCGGCAAGATCACTGTCTATATTCAAGAAAGTCGCAGCAGATCAAGGCGTTTGACACCCCGCCGGGTTTGAGGAGCGGCCAGCCGGAATCCCTGAAAAGGCCGGATCGCTCGGAGGCAACTCTCAGGTTGTGCGACCATCGCGATTGGGCTATCCCCTCAACACACCTGTTGCGAATGTCAATGACCACACCTCCTCAGCACGTGGCGGAACGCTACAAACTCGGCCTTCTCGCGTGCATTCACGTTGTGATGTGCCTGGTGTCGCTCATCAGCGTCGCTTACTACCGAAATCCGGCGGCCTTCGATCCCCGCACGTTTCATATCTTCTTCGACGTCAGCCGGCTGCCGTTGGCCCTTGTGACGGCCGGTGCATTTGCGCTCCTCGTGTCGCTGTTCGCCTTCGTGCGTTTCAGCTTCGGCTATTTCGTCGCTTTTTATGCCTACACCATGGTGCTGAGCTATCTCTGGCTCAGTAACTTCACCGACCTCAATTACGACCATCGGCTGGCGGGATTTTCCGCCGCGGCCTCCGCGATCGCCTTCATGCTGCCGACACTGCTCATCTCGGCGCCGGTACCGCAGGTATATGCGCTGTCTGAGCGCACATTCGACCGCCTCCTTCTCGCGATCCTGCTGCTGAGCGCCGCAATCGTTTTTGTCGGCGCCTCATTCAATTTCCAGCTGGTCCGCGTGGAGGACATCTATGAGTTCCGGGACAAGATACGATTGCCGACCCTGTTGAACTACGCGATCGGCATGATCAGCAGCGCGCTTCTGCCGTTCGCTTTCGCCGGCTTCGTCGCCCGCAAGGCCAAGTGGCGTGCCCTGGCCGCCTTGCTTCTCCTGTTGTGCCTGTACCCGGTGACGCTGACCAAGCTCACCCTGCTTGCGCCTTTCTGGCTGGTCGCCATCCTGATCCTGTCCCGCCTCTTTGAGGCCCGCGTCGCGGTGATGCTGTCGTTGCTCTTGCCGATGTCCATCGCGCTGGCCCTTGTCGTGGTGCTTGGTGAAAGAGCCGCCCTGCTTATCTCGACCGTCAATTTCCGGATGATCGCGATTCCGGCGGTCGCGATAGACGTCTACTCCGACTTCTTCTCCCGGCAGCCGCTCACCCATTTCTGCCAGATAGCGTTCCTGAAGCCGCTGATGAATTGCCCCTATCAGGACATGCTGGCGGTGGTGATGGAGCGCGAATACCGGATCGGCAATTTCAACGCCTCGCTGTTTGCAACCGAAGGCATCGCCTCCGTCGGGTTTTATCTCGCGCCTGTCGCCGTGCTGGCGTGCGGCGTCATCCTTGCCATCGGCAACCGGGTCTCTGCCAACCTTCCGCCGTCGTTTGTGATGATCTCTGCAGCGCTTCTTCCTCAGGTGCTGCTCAACGTCCCGTTGTCCACGGTGCTGTTGACCCACGGCGCCGGATTGTTGTTCCTGTTGTGGTACATCACGCCGCGCGACATCTTTTTCGAAAAGCCAAAATCGGCCTGAATCTCCCTCTTTTCGAAATATTCCGCGGTTGACCGCCCGAATCCGACCGACTACCACTGCGTCTGATGAGCAGGCTGGCCCTCGGCGGGCGCGCGATCCGAATTCCGAAACGGCAGTGAAGGCCGCTCCCAGGAAAGGTCAGAGAGGGGGTTCGATGCACACCGTCCTGATCACCGGCGGCGCCGGCTTCATCGGCCAGAACCTGGTCCATGCATGGCGCGCCGCACGGCCCTCCGACAGGCTGGTCGTCGTCGACGCCATGACCTATGCGGCCAATCTGCGCAGCCTCGAGCCGCTGATCGCAGGCAACAGCATCGACTTCGTCAAGGGCGACATCAAGGACGCTTCGCTGATCCGCAGCCTGTTCGAGGAGAACAGCTTCACGCGGGTCGCACACCTTGCCGCCGAATCGCACGTCGATCGCTCGATCGACGCCCCTGAGGCGTTCCTGCAGACGAATGTGCTGGGGACCTTCACCCTGCTGCAGGCCGCGCTCGACCATTGGCGCGCGGCGGGAACGCTCGATCGCTGCCGCTTCCTGCATGTGTCGACCGACGAAGTCTACGGCTCGCTCGGCCCGGACGATCCCGCCTTCACCGAAGCCTCGCCCTACCGGCCGAACTCGCCCTACGCCGCCAGCAAGGCCTCAAGCGACCACCTGGTGCGCTCCTTCGCGGTCACCTACGGCATGCCGGCGCTGATCACCAATTGCTCCAACAATTACGGAGCCTATCAGCATCCGGAAAAGCTGATCCCGCTGATGATCATCCACGCGCTTGAGGGCAAGCCGCTGCCGATCTATGGGGACGGCTCCAATGTGCGCGACTGGCTGCACGTCTCGGCTCATTGCGAGGCGCTGATGAATGTGATCGAGCGCGGCCGCATCGGCGAGACCTACAACATCGGCGGCGGCAACGAGCACAACAATCGCGACGTCGTCGGCCTGATTTGCGACACGCTCGATCGCGCCTTCGCCGCCGACGCGGGACTGGCGCTGCGCTTCCCATCCTGCCCGGCGGCATCAGGCAAGCCGTGCCGTTCACTGATCTCCTTCGTCACCGACCGTCCCGGCCACGATCACCGCTACGCCATCGATGCGAGCAAGCTCGAAGCCGAGCTGGGCAACCGCAGCCATATCGGCTTCGCCGACGGCATCTCACGCACCGTGCACTGGTATCTCGACCACGAGGCGTGGTGGCGCGACATCACCTCCGGCGCCTACCGGACCTGGATCGACAGGAACTACGCCTCTCGGAGCGTCATTCAGTCGAAGAGCCTCGAAGCGTGATGCGGCTCCAGGACCGGCGCTCGAACTGATCGGCGCATTTTTCGACGGCCGCAACAAAATCCCCCGCAAAGGCCGCCACCCGCTGGTCGAGGCCAGGCAAAAGATTGCGCACGACCGCCGGCTCTGGCGCTTGCGAGACCGCCGCCAGGTGCCGGGCCAGCGCTTCCGCATCGTCGACGTCGAAATACCTCGCGCTTGCTCCCGCCTGCTCGCGATGCACGGGAAGGCCCGACAGGATCATCGGCACGCCGAAGGATTTCGCCTCCTCCACCGTCGTGCTCCAGCCTTCGAATCGCGACGGGTTGATCAGCGCCATCGAGCTGCGCAGCAACGCGTAGACATGAGCCAGCGGGATCAGGCCGAGATAGCGAAAATTCGCCTCAATGCCGCGCTCGGCCACCTCGCGCATCAGCCTGCTGAAATGATCGGTCTTGCGTGGCTCCTCAGTGCTGCCCGACGCCGCGATTACGACGTCGAGCCCGCGCTGCTTCAGGATGGTCAAAGCCTGGATCACGAGCGGATGATTTTTGTGGTGGTAGAACTGGTTCGGCAGGTAGAAGAACCTATCCGGCAGCCGATACTCGGCGATGACAGCGGCGGCATCCGCCTTCAGGAGAGCGGGCGACGGCTCGGTCGCGAAGCGCGCTACCGCGATCGTGTTCGACGCGCGCGGATACGCCGCTCGGAAATCAGCCAGCGCACTCTCGCTGCTGAGCAGGACGCCGCGCCCCGATGCGATCTGCATGCGAAAGCCGAGATCGCGCCGCCAGCGGACGAAGGGTGAGAACAATGCCGGCAGTTTCCGGTGCTGGAAGTCGGGAAACCACGCCAGCGCGGGGATGGGCAACCGCCAGCCGAAGAAACGCGCACTCTCGAACACGATGTCGATGCGCTTCGCCTTGAACGCCTCCGCCGCACGCCGATCGATTCCCATCATCAGCGTCGTAGCGAGTCCGCCGGATCGCTTGTCAAACGCCTCGATCGCATCCGATTGCACGAGTTCGACGCCAGCAATATTCGAAAGCGGCACGAGTTCCGCTTCGGGATCGCCCGCTCCGGCGAACAGTACCGGGACGATCCTGCCCGGAAAATAACGGGCGAGCGCCGTAAACAGGTTGAGCTGATAGTTGTACCCGCCGGCCCATCGCCTGCGGGAAATGTAGGTGAATGCAACACGCAGCGGCCCGCGCTCAGCCACGGGAGCGATCCTTGAACCAACGTACATAATCGGCGATTCCCCGCGCGGGCCGGACGTGCCAAGCAAATCCCGTTGCGCGTAGCGCAGCATCGTCAGCAAGGAGGCTGAAGGGATCGCCGGCCCTGACATTTCCGGAGAAGCGGACGCTGACCTTTCCCCAGTGTCCCGTTAGCAGGCTTGCGACTTCCGAAACGCGCAGTGCCTCGCCCGAGCCGCCATTGATCAGACGGAAAGGCTCACCTTGCGGCAACTGCGCGACCATGGCCAGTAGCCGTACCACGTCCCGCACGTCGCACCAGTCGCGGATTTCCTCGCCCGTTCCGCCGAGCACAAGTTCGCGGCTGTCTTGCTGAAGCCGCGAGCAGATATCCCACAACAATTGCTTGCGCAGCCCTTCGCCATAGACAGAGAACAGCCGCACCACCGTGCTGGCGATGCCATAGCTCAGCGCGTAGCTCCGGCACAATTGCTCCATCATCAGCTTGTGCTGACCGTAGGGCGACATCGGCGTCAGCGCCGCCGTCTCGGGAATCGGGCCCGGATGACCGGATCCATATACCGCGGCGCTCGATGCGGCGATCAGCCGGCTTTGCGGGGAATGCACCCGCAGCCATTCCAGCAGCCGTGCCGTGCTGGCGACTGTACGGTTGAAGTCTTCAAGGGGATGCGTGATTGCCAGCCCGACGCTGGAGCCGCCCGCCAGATGGAAGACCGCCGAGGGAAGCCCATGGCTGGCAGCCAGCGCGTCGAGATTGGCCGCCTCGATCTCGCCGTTGATCCACGACTGCAAGCCGAGCCGCTTGCACTCGTCCTCCTCCACCGTGCCGTGTCCGATGCCATGGACAGCATGACCGGCACCTGCCAACTCGCGCGCGAGATGCCCGCCGATGAAGCCCTTGGCTCCTGTTACCCAAACGGACATCACGCGGCCTTGTGCGCAATGAAGGAATAGAGCCTTCCCGGCCGCTTGTCGAAACGGGAAGCCAGCGAAAGGAGCGCGGCAAAAACGCGATCGGAGCTTAGCGTCATGCGCCATAACGGGCGGGCGGGCACTTTCTGCGAAGCACGGTCAACGATCGCCTCGCGCAAGGTAGCGAAAGTGTAGGGGAAGAGATTGATCGGGCTCTGCAGCGGCGAGAGCACCTTGACCGGCTTGAAGCCGGCACTTGCGAGCGCGCCGAGATAGCGGTCGAGCAGAAAGGCGTGCTCGCCGCCGTAGAGATGGTGCAGCGGATGGTCGTCCAGAAAGGCCTGCAGATCACTTTCCTTGCTGATCACGTGCTCGCGCACCGCGACGAAAATGCCGCCCGGCCTGAGCACGCGAAACATCTCGGCGCAGGCGCGATCGAGATCGCTGGTATGGTGCAACACGGCCCTTGCAAACACCACGTCGAATTCGCCGTCGGCAAACGGCAGTCGCTCGGACCATTGCTCGACCACATCGAGCGGCAGCGCCGCTTCCGCGGCCAGCGACCGGATCGCCGCCGAGCCGACGACGGCGCTGGCATCCGGCTCCAGCGCGGTGACGGCAAATCCCTCGCGTGCGAGCGCGTAGCTCGCAATCCCGCGCCCGGCGCCCACATCGAGCGCCTTGCCACTCCGCCCGCGCAGCAGCGCGGCGATCTCGCGCCATTCATCGCTTTCGTGATAGCGCTTCGCCGCCGCCAGCAACGGGTCGTCATAGTAGGCATCGAGCACGAGCTGGCGCCGGTCGGGCTGATTGCGCAGCCAGAGCACCGCCGATTCCCAGGTCATGTTTGCGATCTCAGCGCTCATCGGCCGAGAGCTCCCGAACCACCACAGCGGGATTGCCGGCAACGATCGCATACGGCGGGACATCCTTGGTGACCACGGCCCCCGCGGCGACGATGCCGCCTTCACCCACCGTTACGCCGCGCAAGACCATGGCGCCCGCCCCGATCCATGCATCGTCGCGAATGCGTACCGGGCTTTCGTCGAGTGACAGGCTGAGCGGATGCCCTTCCTCGAAAATGCTCTTCACCTGCGCGTGCCGCGCAGCTGCCTGGATCGGGTGCGTCAGACTGTCGAAAATGTTGACGGAATGAGAGACCAGCACGCGATCACCAAGCTCGATGGAAGCTGCCGACCAGATGCGGCTCGCCTCACCAATGTAGCACCACTTGCCAATCCGGATCTCACCGCCATGCGCGAACGTAGAAAGGTCACCCAGCACGTGCGTATGAGCGCCAACTACAATCTTGCCGCTATCGCCGCGCGCATTGCGGATTCGCGCCCTTGGATACAGTGTTGCACCTGGATGCAGTTCACAGGTCGCCCGGCCCGCTAGTCGCTGCAGGATAAGATCGAAATTGGTCCGACGGATTTTCGAGATCAGGCGCATGCTGTTCGTTGGCTGAATACCGGTCTGTGAACTTCCACGATTCGAGGGTCGGCTGACCCTTCCAGCGGGTGCTCTAGCACGCCTAGACCAACCCGACGAGGTCGACAAACTGCTCCCATTGCCGATCCTTGCTGTAGAGCGCGGAAATCTGTTCCCGGCCCTGGCGGGCACTTTGTGCCGAGCGCGGCCAATCTTGGAGCGCGCCCGCAATAACTTCGGGCGCCAGGTCAGGGGAGTCATAGGTCAGTATGGTCTCACCGGACTTCATCCCCTCCGGGTAACTGCCGGCATCGGAGACCAGCAATGCTCCGCAGCCCATCGCCTCGAAACAGCGCATGTTGCCGCGATCGGCGCCGGCCATGTCAATCGCTCCATTGAGCAGTATCTTCGACTTTCCGATCAACTCGTAGAACTGACGGCCGAACACCGGCGGCTTTGCGATGTGGGCAATGACCTGCGGCCGCCGATGTTTCTTCAGCGGCAGCACGCGGCCGAGCGCGCTCTCGGCGAGTCGCGTCAGACGCGATGTATCCAGGCAATAGGTAACCCGCCATCTGGCCGCCAGAGCGGATACCCGCTCCAGAACTCGAGCCCGCGTCGAATGATGCTTGGAGTATCCCCCGACGAAAAGAATGTCGATCGGCCGTTCGCCGTGACCATACTCGGCCATCGCGGAATCGATCGCCGGAAAGAGAAGCGTTGTCTTGCATCCCTGACCTTGCCAGAATTCCAGGATCGACGGAAAGTTGCCTGCTACGGCGTCATACCCGGTCAAATCGGCACGACCCGATGGAGCCGCGCGCCAGCAAATTGATTTGCGGACGCACCCCGGCAATTTGCGCAAGAATGCACTGTCATAGCGCACGGGATCGAGGTTGTAGAACACCTCGGCCTTGTGGTGCTCGATTTGCGCGAGCAGGACGGCTTCGAGTGAAGCGTCAGGTCGCAGTCCGTTCTCGGCCGCCCAGGCCCGCTGCAATACCTCATCGTCACCATTGGTAAAGAAGGCACGCTTATCGCCGTCGAGCACGGGTTTCAGGAAATGAAGGGCCCCGAACCGGTCGTCGAGGAATATACTGCGCCGTTCCTCAAATCCCAGTGCTCCTTTGGCAAGCTCATTCAGCCGCGGCAGATACGACGGATACAGTCCACCATTTTGGAAGAGACGCATATGCCGCACCGGCCTCGCTATTTCCCAAGCTCACGGATCTGGCGGGCGGGATTGCCCACGACGACCGAGTAAGGCGGCACATCGCGGGTAACGACCGAGCAGGCGCCGACCACGGCGCCCTCGCCGATGGTCACGCCTTTCAGGATGCTGACATTGAAGCCGATCCAGGCCTTGTCCCGGATGACGACGGCGGCGTGCGCAACATGGGTCCAGTCCTTTTGGCCCTTGCCCCAGTCCAGCACATCGTTCCTGCGATGCTCCCAATCGAGACTGTGCGAATCATGATCGGTGATGGTGATTCCCCATGACATGATCACGTCGTCGCCGATGACGATGTTACGATAGCAGACCAGATTGCTCTTTCCGATATAGCTCCGATCCCCGATCCTGATCTCGCCGCCACGATCCTCGAAGCGGATATTGGCCTGGATGATCGAGCCATTTCCGATCGACAGGCGGTTGCCGGCAACCTGCCGAATGCGCCGCCACACCACGGACGCACCCTGCCCGGTGCTGACCGCGCCGGATCGCCGGACGTTCCAGCCGAGCAGCGCGTCGGCCAGGTTCAGCAACTGTCTCATCGTCTCACAATCTCGCCAGCGACCATTTCATGTTCAGGTAGGGCCAGATCGCTCCGACCGACTGCCAGTCCCAGCCCTTAGTCGCGTTCAATTGCCCGACCTTGCGGACCAGCCTTGCCTCATCGACCAGTTCGCTGAAGGCCGGCACCTTCTGATTGAGCAGAGCGCGGGTCCATTCCGCAAGCGGCCCGTTCAGCCATTCCGGCATCGGCGAGTTGAAGCCGACTTTGCGGCGCCCCATCCTTATGTCTTCCGGCATCCTGCCCTGCATGGCCCGGCGGGCGATCCACTTGGTGTGCGTGTCGGACGACTTGCTCGTCCCCGGCAGCGCCATCGTATAGGTGACCAGCCGCCAGTCCATGAATGGCATCCGCACCTCGATGCCATGGGCCATCGAGACGCGGTCGAAATTGCGCAGGATGGTCGGCAGCACCGTGCCGTGGAACATCCGGTACAGGCGCCGGTTGAGCGCATCCCACTCCGGCGGCAGCGCATCGCCATCGCCGGCAAGAGCAAATTGCGGCGGTATGTTCGCAAGGCCGCCGCGCAGGAAATAACATCCCCTGCCCATCATCATCATCGCCCGCGAAACGTCCACCCAGCGCGCGAGCGCGGACGAGCCCGAGCTCAGCCTGGCCAGCGAGTTGCGCAGGAAATAGGCGAGCGATTGCCCCTCCTGGCGATAGGCACCCATCAATTCGTCGGCGCCGTGACCATCGAGCGAGACCAGAACCTTGTGCCTGGCAAGCTGGCGGTAGAGCAACCATGCGGCGCTCGGCAGCGAGATGTAGACGTCGTCATTGTCGTCGAGGATGCGTTCGATTTCGTGTGTTGCGTCGTCGCTGCCGATCTCCAGGATGGTCGGCGCCACGCCGGCCCATTTTGCGGCTTCCTCGGCCATCGGCCGCTCGTCATTTATGGCCCCCGCGAATGCAGCCACGAAGGCGTGGCGCCAGGCCATGCTATCGCGCGCTCCCATTCCCCCGCGGGCATGCTCGGCCATCTCGCAGATCACTGCGGTCGAGTCGAAGCCGCCGGAGAGACAGGTGCCGATCGGAACGTCGCTGCGCATCCGCAATGCCACAGCGCTGCGGAACAGTTCCCCGAATTGCTCGACGCGCTCGTCCTCGGTCTTCGGTATCTTTGGCAAATGATCGATCGTGCACCACCACCGGCCGATCGTTCGCTTTCCGTCGCGCAGCCACATGAAATGGCCGGCCTGCAGGCGATGCACCTCACGGCTGAGCGTTCGCTCGCTGCCCTCGACGCCGAAAGCGTCCAGCATCAGCCGCCGCGCCACGTCGGGATCAACAGAGATCCTGATCGATCCGCTCCGTACCAAGGCGCGGTACTCGGAGGCAAAGACAAACCGCTCCGGCGTGAGTGCGTAAAGCAGCGGCTTGATGCCGAAGCGGTCGCGCGCGAGGAACATCTCGCCGCTCTGCGTGTCGAAGATCGCGAGCGCCCACATGCCGTTGAAGCGCGTGAGCATCCCCTCGCGCCAGTTGCGCCATGCCGCCAGGATCACTTCTGTGTCGGACTCGGAATGAAATTTCTCGCCAATCGCCTCGAGCTCCCTTCTGAGTTCAAGGAAGTTGTAGACCTCGCCATTGTAGACCATGACATGGCGTCCGTCGGCGGATGCCATAGGCTGGTAGCCGCCCGGACCGGGATCGATGATGGCAAGGCGGCGATGGCCCAAGGCGACATGGCCCTGCGCGCTGAACCAGTAGCCCGCGCCATCGGGTCCGCGATGCGCCATCTGATCCGTGAGATTGCGGATTTCGCTCTGTTCGACCGGCCGGCCGCGCAGATTAATAATCCCGGCAATTCCACACATGATGATGCCAACTGCTCAGGAGAGACCGGACGACGTTGCAAACACCGGCACGCACGGTCTGGGAACCGGCCAGCGTCAACCAGGCCCGACTGGCCGGCAAAGCCCAATCCCCCGCCCAATCCAGCGGATATTTGGAGCACGCCGGACATCGTGTCAAGTCGCCGTAATTGCTACCTAATTTGGAATGGTGGCTTCCAGCCGCGCCCGTATGCTGGGGCGCAGCAAGAGAAGAGCCGCAAGCCCCGTCACAACGAGCCACAGGGCGCATTCAATCACGAAATGCACAAATCCCGTGCCGGGCACTGCCGAGCGAATCAGCGTGCCGAGCAGCCATCCCCCGGGCATCACGACCGCGACGATCAGGGCCAGCAGCAGGAGATGGCGAAGCGGGTTAGCAAGCGTCTGACGCATGACGGTAAGGCCCAGCCATCCGAATTGCACCAACAGATCGCTCACGACGATGGCGATCGCCATGCCCACCGGTCCGAGATGCGGCGTCAGCAGGAGCGCCAGCAGCAGAAACAAGACGAGCTGCACCGCCTTGACGCGCGCCAGCAGCTCGCCGCGATTGCTGCAATAGCTGTAGCCGAGCGCCAGCATCGCCGGTGCAGCGATGCCGGTTCCGACCAGCAACGTAAAGGTCAGGTGGGCGTCATAGGGAATGGCATTCTTGGTCCACAGTGCGAAGAAGTCGGGCCAGAACGCCAGCAGCCCGGACACCAGCGCGCTCGTCAGCAAGGTCAGCAGCACGGAGCCGCGCGCGTACAGCGACCTCAGCCGCGCCGTGTCGCCGACGGCATGGTCATGGCCGAGCTCGACGGCGAGCGGCTGCGTCAGCTGCGAGCACACCGCGCGCAACAGTCCCGCCACCACGCGCGTGACGCCCCATTGCGCGACGGCGACACGGTCGAACACGAGGGCGCTGACCAGCAGGACCGACAGGTTCTGCAGCGCGATCTCGGTGCTGCTGGCGATCGCAAACGGAAACGCCAGTCGATACTGGCCGATCGCCCACCGCCAGGACCAGCTGGCAGGCCGGCGCCGCGCGCGCAAGAACGGAAAGCAGCGAGGCGCGTCGATAGTCATGAGATAGAGGGCAAGCGCGATCTGGGGTGCGACATAGGCGACCACCATCATCACGAGATCGCCGGTCGTCACGATCGCCACGACCTGCGCGACCTGCGCGACCGCCTGCGCCGCGCAGGGAATCCAGACCCCGCGGCCGTAGAGCCCCCGCGCCCGGTATAGCCCGGCAATGACATTGGAAGGCAGCGTCGCCAGCATCCCCCCAACCATCAGTGCGAAGGCGGCATCGAAGTGCGGCACTCCCGCGAAGCCGAGCAGGCGCGAGGGCGGGAAGATCGCCATCGCGGCGAGGCTTGCTGCGATCAGCAGGCCTGCCGCGAAGAAATACAGCCTGAGCATGGCGGCATAGTAGCGCGCAGTCCGCCCATCCGGGTCGACGCCAGCCTTGAAGGACAGAAAGCGGTTCAGCGCGCGCGAATGAAGGCCCGAGTCCGCAATGGCGACAAGACTGCCAGCCGCATAGAGCGCCAGCCAAGCGGCCAGGAAGACACTCGAGGTGAAATGCAGCAAGACCGGAACGAGACCGACCTGCTGCGTGATCCCCAATAGCAGCTGAGTCAGGCTCGCGCCCCACCCGTCAAACAGTCTCTGCGCGCGGCTGCCTTTCATTGCCGCCCCCGCGTGGAAGCGCCGGCGACTGGTGCCCTCTGGTTCACGTTTTCGGCCTCTGGCTGGTCCTAGGCGGCTAACATCCGGAGGAGGGTTTGTCGATAACGGTAAAGCCCGCAAATCTTCCGGGAAGCAGGTGGTCCGCCGGAACTCCATGCATCCGCGCGGAGCAGCCCTCGCGGCCTCGCCATTGGAAATACCACTGGAATTGTTTAAGCCAAACAGAGACGCTTCCGGTCGGCGACAAAACGAGAAAACCATGCCCTTCCCGCGCGCTTCCCAAGCTCTCTCCCGCTTCACCGTGCTCGACCTCACCCGCGTCCGGTCCGGGCCCACCTGCGTGCGCCAGCTCGCCGACTGGGGCGCCAATGTCATCAAGATCGATGCGCTTCTGGAGGATGCCGCGGGCGAACAGCCGGGCGGCCCGCGCCATGGCTCGGACTTCCAGAATTTGCACCGCAACAAGCGGGCCATGACGCTGAACCTGAAGGACCCAAAGGGGCTGGATGTGTTCATGCGGCTGGCCAGGAAGGCCGACGTCATCGTCGAGAATTTTCGGCCCGACGTGAAGGGCAAGCTCGGCATCGATTACGAGAGCGTGCGCAAGGTCAATCCGCGCATCGTCTATGGCAGCATTTCCGGCTTCGGCCAGGAGGGGCCCTATCACAAGCGCCCAGGCTTCGATCAGATCGCGCAGGGCATGGGCGGGCTAATGTCGGTGACCGGCGCGCCCGGCGAGGGCCCGATGCGGGTCGGCATTCCCGTGGCCGACCTCACTGCCGGGCTGTTCTGCGCGCTCGGCATCCTCACCGCGCTCCTGGAGCGCGACGTCTCCGGCGAAGGCCAGTGGGTTCAGACCTCGCTGTTGCAGGCGCAGATCTTCATGCTCGACTTCCAGGCCGCGCGCTGGCTGATGGAAAAGGAAGTGGCGAAGCAGGCCGGCAACAATCACCCGACCTCCATCCCGACCGGCGTGTTCAAGACTTCCGACGGCTATATCAATATCGCCACCACAGGCGGCCGCATCTGGGAGCGCTGCGCGCAGGCGATCGGGGCGCCCGAGCTGATCACCAACCCGGATTACGCCACCGCGCCCGCGCGCTCGAAAAACCGCGACGCGCTCAATGCCGCCATTGAAAAGCTCACCGAGAAGAAGCCGACTGAAACCTGGGTGGAGGAATTGAACGCCGCCGGCGTGCCCTGCGGCCCCATCTATTCGATCGACCAGATGTTCGATGATGCGCAGGTCAAGCACCTCGGCATGGCGCAGCACGTGCCGAATGACGAGAACCGCCAGATCCAGCTGGTCGGCCAACCCGTGACGCTGTCGCGCACGCCGAGCCGGATGGCGGCGCGCCCGCCGGAATTCGGCGAGCAGACCGAGGAGGTGCTGGCCGAGTTCGGCTTTGCGAGGGATGAGATCGCCGACTTGCGGCAGCGCAAGGTGGTGTGAGCGCCCCTGCTCTCTCCCCGTCATGTCGAGCCACCCGGTCGGCGCGAAGCGCCGCCGGATGACAAGCACTGCGACGCAGACCGGCTTTGTGCGCACGACAAGCTGGATTGCTTCGTCGCTCAGGCTCCCCTCAATGACGGGATGGACCCGCTCTGCTTGAACGCCTTCGTCGCGGTGCGTGCTCGAACGCTATTGGTTCACATGCGCCTGCAACGCCGCGACCGCCTTGTCGGGCGGTTGACCATGATGGCCTGCGATTCGCTACACTGCTGCGGCACATTTCCGAAAGGCATCCCATGCGCATCACGATCCTCAACGGTCCGAACCTGAACATGCTCGGCATTCGCGAGCCTCACATATACGGCTCAACCACGCTCGGGGCCATCAAGGCGTCCTGCGAGGAGTTCGCCGCCTTCGCCGGCGCGCAGTTGTCGTTTCACCAGTCCAACCACGAGGGCGAGCTGGTTGAAATGATCCAGTCGGCCCGCACCTCCGCGGACGCCCTCATCATCAACCCGGCCGGCTATTCCTTCACCTCGATCGCCATGTTCGATGCCATGAAGATCTTCGAGGGGCCGATCTATGAAGTGCACATCTCCAACATCCACGCCCGCGACGAGTTGCACCAGCACTCGAAGCTTTCGGCCGCCGCCAAGGGCGTGATTGCCGGCCTCGGTCCCTACGGCTATATCGTTGCGATGCAGGCGGCGCTGCAGGCCGCGGGCAGGCTGCCGGCACCGCTGCCTGCGAGCACCGGACCGAAATAGAGGACGCGCGCCATGGAGGGACCCGGCTACCTAGCCATCTGGAGCGATCTTGCGCCCGAGGACGAAACCGACTGGGCGCACTGGATCACCCGCGAACACGCCGCCGAACGCGTCGGTATCAAGGGCTTCTTGGCCTGCCGCATCTTCCGCGCACTCGGCACCGCGGCGAACCGCTACTTCATACTTTACGAACTCGATGACCCATCCATCGTCGGCAGCGCCGAGTATGTGGCGCGGCTGAACGCGCCAACACCCTGGTCGCAACGCATCATGCCGCGCCTGGGCAACTTTGTGCGCGGCGGCGGACGCATTGCAGCTACCGCCGGCCTCGGTCAGGGCGGCATCGTCGCGCCCCTGCGCCTCGCTACCCTGCCGCAGTTCGACGCCGCCTCGCTCACGGTAGAAGTGGCGAAGCTCGACCGAATCGCTGCCGCCCGCCTTCTCCTCACCGACATCGCGAAAACCTCGATCAGGACCAGCGAGAAGGGATTGCGCCGCAATGATAATTCCTTCGCTGCGCTCGTTCTGATCGAAGGACTGGATCCGGCCGCTGTCCGGAACGCGCTGCATCATCTACGCGCGAAAGTGCCGGCCGAAGATCGTGCCGCGCTGGACGGGCTGCCGCTCTACCGCCTCGCCTTCAGCCTGCCGAAACGGCTGCTGCCCGGCTGAGCACTGCGATCAACCCGGGCCACGCGTCCTGAGCTTCTGCTCGTATAGCGGAACCACGTCCACAATAGCGCGCTCCGTTGCACGATTGCGCTCGATAGTCAGGCGGACCTGACCTCCTACCGGCGTGAGCCCGATCAGATTGCGCATCTGCGTTGGGCTCCGGATCGGGGTATCATCCGCACTCAGGATGATATCGCCGCGCCGTAGCCCCGCCCGCTCCGCCGGCGAGCCCGGGCTGACTTCCTTGATACGCGCGCCGCCCATCGCCCCCGTCGGGGGCCTTTCCATATCTTCCAATGCGATGCCGATCCGCCCGCGCTCGACTCGGCCATTCGCCGCAAGCTGCTCCATCACCTTGCGTGCCATGTTGATAGGTACCGCAAAGCCGATTCCAACATTGCCGCCGCCAGGCGAAATGATCGCGGTGTTGATACCCACCAGCTCGCCCCGCAAGTTGATTAGCCCGCCGCCGGAATTTCCGGGATTGATCGCCGCATCGGTCTGGATGAAATCCTCATAGCCGTGCTTGCCGAGGCCGGTCCGCCCGAGTGCGCTGACGAGGCCTGAAGTCACGGTCTGGCCGAGGCCGAAGGGATTGCCGACCGCAATCACGAAGTCGCCGACCTGCAGCGCATCGCTGTCGCCAAGCGCGATGGCCTTCAGACCGGCGGGCTCCCTGATCTGCAGTAGCGCGATGTCGGTGGGCGCATCACGCCCGATGACGCGTCCGGCAAAACTTGCGGCCGTCCTTGGTCCGGATCTGGACCGCCGTGGCATTGGCGACGACGTGGTTCGCCGTCAGCACATAGCCGCGCTGGGCATCAACGATCACGCCGGATCCGGTAGCATTGACTTCCTTCTCCAGTTGCTTCGGGACGTTGAAGAACCCGCGAAACAGCGGGTCCTGGTAGAGCGGATTGTCCTCTCGTACGCGCCCCTGCACCGAAATGTTGACTACGGCGGGCGTGACCTCTTTGACCAACGGCGCAAGCGTCGGCACGCGGCCCATGTTGAGATCACGAAGCTGGGCGCTCGCCGGCGCTCCGAACAGCGCACAACCTAACCCCGAGACGACGGCCAGTCGCCCAAGCCAACGCAAAAGCAGCATCGTTTCTCCCCCACACTGTCTGGCGGCCTCATCGGTAAACCGCAGCGTGCGTTTAGCTGGTTGATCGAAAATGGCCGTTCAAGGGCCACTGCTGGCACTGGCCGGGAACAGCGATATTTTTTTGCTCCGCCTTGAAGGACTTTTTTCGCTTCCTAGTTCGTTTTCCTCCCGGGGGCCGGTTCCGGACCCGGCATTTTGGACATCGCTGACCTGACAAGGAGGATGCGCATGCATTTCCGTCCATCGTGCGCGGCGTCGACGAGAAGACCGCCGGCGAGGATCATTACCAGATCTTGCTAGCGCTCGCCGGCTTCAGCCCGGACGAGATCGCGGTCACGGCCGAGCCGAATGTGCTGACCGTTGAGGGTCGCAAGGCCGACGAAGCGAACCGCGACTATCTCTATCGAGGCATTCCGGCCAAGGGATTCAAGCGTCAGTTTAAACTTGCCGATTATGTGCAGGTGAAGACCGCAGCCTTCGAAAACGGGCTGCTGCGGATCGAGCTCGTCCACGAGGTACCCGAGGCCATGAAGCCTCGTAGCATTCCGATCGGCGTGCCTCAGCAGATCACCCACAAGCAGGCGGCCTGACGCCGTCACTGTCAATATGACCGCTGGTGCGGGAATGCGTCCGCGCGCCCTGCAATCAAAAAAGGAGTCCAAAATGACTAGTCGCGATTTAATTCCGTGGACGAGGAATCATCAGCTCACAACAAGGGGCGAGGCTTACGATCCATTCCTGACGCTTCATCGCGAAATGAATCGTCTGTTCCAGGATGTCTTCCGCGGGTTCGGCAGCTTCGGGCGCTTCGACCCTTCGCTGATGGAAGGGCAGTTTTCCTGGCCTCGCTTGGAGCTACCGAAAGCGACAGGGCCGTCACAGTTGCCGTTGAACTCCCAGGCATGACGGAAAGGGACGTCCAGGTTGAAATCACTAACCGAGTCCTGTCTATCCGCGGCGAGAAGAAAGCCGAACATGACAATGACGGCAGGTGCAGCGAGCGGTATTACGGCGCATTCGAACGCCACTTTCCGCTCGACGGCGCACAGGAGGACAAGGCCGAAGCCAATTTCCGCAACGGCGTGCTGACCATAAGCCTGCCGAAGACGGAACAGGCATCGCAATCCGTCAAACGGATCGCCACCAACACGAATTGAGAACGCCTCGGGCGGGGGGGGGGGCCCCCCCCCCC
>JAEZEU010000348.1 GCA_023432885.1 Pseudomonadota bacterium
GTGCGCTGTAGGCGGGAAAGTCGTCATAGATGCCGAACAGCGGCAGGCCGAATTTCTTCGTTCCGCCTGACAAGTGGCAGTTGGTGCAGGCAAGATTGTTGCCGGCGTACCGTTTCGCGGCGTCGGCCACGTCGGGGCCGACATGGGCATAGGTCGCCAGCATCATGTCGCGGCCCTCGCGAATCAACTCGCCGCGGGCATCTCGCGGCAATGCGCTGACCTCGGGCATGGTCCAGGGGGTGAAAGACTGCGGCTCGGCTGTAGCTGACCCTGCGAGGCAGATGAATATGAAGGTGCCAGAGACAAAATGGCGAAAGCGCATGGCGGCCTCTTGGGAGAGCGCGGGTAGCGGTTGGGCATCAGTATGTGGAACGTGGAGTTGAAATCCTAATTTTCCGGCAATGCGGCCTTCGCGCCTCGTCGCGGGCGCAGGGACCAGGCTTGTACAAGATAATTGGGGAACTTGTGGTTCACCGAGCCCCGTAGTATATTTACGCCATGATCAGGTCGTGGCGGAATTCGGCCAGCCGCAAGCTCTGGGAAGGCGCTCGGCCGAACCAGTTTCGTGGACTGGATTTCGAAGCCGCCATCGACTTGCTCCTCGCACTGAATGTAGCCAAGTCACTTGATGATCTGAGCCCACTGAAGAGCGTCGGACTGCACAGGCTGAAAGGCGATCGAAGGGGACAATGGGCAATGACGGTCAATGCCAGGTGGCGCATTTGCTTCGAATTTCGCAGGGGCGACGCCTACGAGGTTGAAATAGTCGATTATCACAGAGGTTAGACATGGCTCCCGTTGTACATCCAGGGCGTTTTCTGAAGCGTGAAATGGAGATGCGGAAGCTCAGCGCCAATCGGCTTTCGCTGGACATTGGCGTGCCATCCGGTCGCATTACAGATATTCTCAATTTTCGGCGTGCGATCACAGCCGATACTGCAGTACGGCTCGGCCGGTACTTCGGCAACAGCGCCCAGTTCTGGCTGGACCTGCAGGGACAGTACGACATCGGCGTGGTCGAGCGAGAGAAGGGCGCCGAAATCGCGAAGCGCGTTCGACCCGCCGACGCGGCTTGATGGAGCTCCGCCTGGTGGCACGAAACGCGGCAATCGAAGCTCCCGGCCTCGTGCCGCCAACTACCTAGTTTTGGCCTAAGCTAAATCACTCCGCCGCCTCGCTCGCCCCGCTGCTCTTCCGCGGTTTGCCGCCCGCTTTCTTCAGCACTGGTGCCAAGAACTTGCCCGTGTAGCTGCGCGGGGCTTTCGCGATGTCTTCCGGCGTGCCCCATGCGACGATCTCGCCGCCGCCGTCGCCGCCTTCGGGGCCGAGGTCGATGACCCAGTCGGCGGTCTTGATGACTTCGAGATTGTGCTCGATCACGACTACCGTGTTGCCCTGGGCGACCAGCTCGTGCAGCACCTCCAGCAGCTTCTTGACGTCGTGGAAGTGCAGGCCGGTGGTCGGCTCGTCCAGGATATAGAGCGTGCGACCGGTGGCGCGCTTGGACAGCTCCTTGGCCAGCTTCACGCGCTGGGCTTCACCGCCAGACAGCGTGGTCGCCTGCTGGCCGACATGGATATAGTCCAGGCCGACGCGGTGCAGAGTTTGGAACGTGTCGCGCACGCGCGGCACCGCCTTGAAGAACTCGGCGGCTTCCTCGACGGTCATGTCGAGCACGTCGGCGATGCTCTTGCCCTTGAACAGGACCTCCAGCGTCTCGCGGTTGTAGCGCTTGCCCTTGCAGGTGCTGCAGGTCACGTAGACGTCGGGCAGAAAGTGCATCTCGATCTTGATGACGCCGTCGCCCTGGCAGGCCTCGCAGCGGCCGCCCTTGACGTTGAAGGAGAAGCGCCCGGGCTCGTAGCCGCGCGCTTTCGCTTCCGGCAGGCCGGCGAACCACTCGCGGATCGGCGTGAAGGCGCCGGTATAGGTCGCGGGGTTGGAGCGCGGTGTGCGGCCGATCGGCGACTGGTCGATGTCGATGATCTTGTCGATATGCTCGAGGCCTTCGATGCGGTCATGCGGCGCGGCGCCTTCGCTGGCGCCGTTCAGCTTGCGCGCAATGGCGCGGTAGAGCGTGTCGATCAGGAGCGTCGACTTGCCGCCGCCGGACACGCCGGTGACGCAGGTGAACAGCCCCAGCGGAATCTCCGCCGTGACGTTCTTGAGGTTATTGCCGCGCGCGTTCACCACCTTGAGGGTGCGGCGATGGTTAGGCGGCCGCCGCTCGGGGATATCGACCGAAAGTTCTCCGGTGAGATATTTGCCGGTCAGCGACTTCGGATTGCGCATGATGTCGGCGGGTGTGCCTTGCGCGACGATATGGCCGCCATGCATGCCCGCGCCGGGGCCGATGTCGAGCACATGGTCGGCGAGACGGATGGCGTCCTCGTCATGCTCGACCACGACCACGGTATTGCCGAGATCGCGCAGGCGCTTCAGCGTGTCGAGCAGGCGTGCATTGTCGCGCTGGTGCAGGCCGATCGATGGCTCATCCAGCACATAGAGCACGCCGGTCAGGCCGGAGCCGATCTGGGAGGCGAGGCGGATGCGCTGGCTCTCACCCCCGGACAGGGTGCCGGAGGAGCGCGACAGCGTCAGGTAATTGAGGCCGACGTCGATCAGGAAGGTGAGGCGTTCGCGGATTTCCTTGAGCACGCGGCCCGCGATCTCGTTTTGCTGGGCGTTGAGCGCCGCCGGCACCTCGGCGAACCATTCGCCGGCGCGCTTGACCGAGAGCTCGGCGATCTCGCCGATATGCTTGCCGCCGATCTTGACGCACAGCGCCTCCGGCTTGAGGCGATAGCCATGGCAGCCGGCGCACGGCACGTCGGAGAAATACTTTGCCAGTTCCTCGCGGGCCCACTCGCTTTCGGTCTCGCGGTAGCGGCGCTCGAGATTGGTGATCACGCCCTCAAACGGTTTTTTGGTGTCATAGGAGCGTACCCCATCCTCATAGGAGAACTTGATGGCGTCCTCGCCGGAGCCCGTCAGCAGCACGGCCTGCACCTTCTTCGAAAGGTCCTTCCAGGGCGTGTCGAGCGTGAACTTGTAGTGCTTGGCCAGCGCCGTCAGCGTTTGCAGATAATAGGGCGAGGAGGATTTGGCCCATGGCGCGATCGCGCCCTTGCGCAAGGTCAGCTCCTTGTCGGGGATGACGAGGTCCTCGTCGATATGCTGCTCGACACCGAGGCCGCCGCATTCCGGGCAGGCGCCATAGGGGTTGTTGAACGAGAACAGCCGCGGCTCGATCTCGGGAATGGTAAAGCCTGAGACCGGGCAGGCGAATTTCTCCGAGAACAGGATGCGCTCGGGCCCGCTCTTGTTGTGGATCTTTGCCGTCTTCTTCTTGCTCTCTTTGGCCTCCTCGGCGGGCGCGCCGGCCGGCGCATCGGCGTACTCGATGACCGCGAGGCCGTCGGCGAGTTTCAGCGCGGTCTCAAAACTTTCGGCAAGGCGCTGGCCGATATCCGGGCGGACCACGATGCGGTCCACCACCACGTCGATGTCGTGCGGGAATTTCTTGTCGAGGCTGGGCGCGCTGGCGAGCTCATGGAATACGCCGTCGATCTTGACGCGCTGGAATCCCTTCTTGAGGTATTCGGCCAATTCCTTCCTGTACTCGCCCTTGCGGCCGCGCACGACCGGCGCCAGCAGATAGAGGCGGGTGCCCTCCGGCAGCGCCAGCACGCGGTCTACCATCTGCGAGACCACCTGGCTCTCGATCGGCAGGCCCGTGGCCGGCGAATAGGGTATGCCGACGCGGGCCCAGAGCAGGCGCATGTAGTCGTAGTTCTCGGTGACGGTGCCGACGGTAGAGCGCGGGTTCTTCGAGGTCGTCTTCTGCTCGATCGAGATCGCAGGCGACAGGCCGTCGATCTGATCCACATCCGGCTTCTGCATCATCTCCAGGAACTGGCGCGCATAGGCCGAGAGCGACTCCACATAGCGGCGCTGGCCTTCGGCATAGATGGTGTCGAAAGCGAGCGAGGACTTTCCGGAACCGGACAGGCCAGTGAACACCACGAGCTTGTCGCGGGGAATCTCGACGTCGATGTTCTTCAGATTGTGCTCGCGGGCCCCTCGGATGGTAATCGCGCGCGAGGAGGACGCGTTGTGTTGGCGTTTGGCGCGGAGCACTTCATCCATATCGGCATTCCCAGGCGCGCAAGCCGCGCCTTCTTGTCTTGTTGAGCATGATCGGAATGGAAAACTGCCACCACTTTTCCGGATCACGCATGTGCGGCGCGCAGGCCATGTGCCGGCCACGACGCCAGGAGGTATGCCGGAACGTAGGAAGAACGGCCGGCATTTTCCAGTGCCGCCCGCGAATCATCAACGGTTAGTTTGAACTGTGGCGGCAGCCGTCAGCAGCGGCCTCTCGGTTCCCGGAGAGCGGGAGGCAATCAAGACAGGAGGCAAACAAAAAGGCCGGCGCAAGGCCGGCCTTTTCGAGAGGAGAGTTGGACCGCGAAGCTCAGTACTTCGCGACGACCGGGCCGCCCCAGCGATAGTTGACGCGAACGGTCACGAGGTCGGCATCTTGGCTGATACGCTCGCTACCGAAGGGCGTGCCGACCGGCAGGACCGCGCCGTTGTGGGTGAAGGTGTGCGTACGGTCACCCAGGAACAGGTGGTTGTACTCGATGCCAGCCGACCAGTTCGGGGAGAAGCCGAACTCGACGCCAGCGCCGATCGAGCCACCCACGCGCGTGCCGCTCTCCCTGTTCGTAATTTCAACGCCGGTCGCGTTGTCCAGGACACGGTAACGGTCGTCCACGACGGCGGCGCCGCCCTTCACGTAGAGCAGCACATTGTTCGCCGCATAGCCGATCTGGCCGGTGAAGAGGCCGAACGAGCCCATGCGGGATTCGACGGTGACGGTCGGATCGAAGAGGCTGATGTTGCGGCCCTTGAGATCGGCCCAGTTGCCCTGGCCTTCGACACCGAACACCCAGGCGCCGCTCTGCCAGCGAAAGCCGAGTTGACCGCCGGCGGTGCCGCCGGTCGCGTCGTGACAACCCTCGCGCCCGAAGAACACGCCGGTGGGATCCGTGAAGTCCCAGCACTTGTGGCTCGACCCCCAGCCACCGTTGGCGCCGATGTAAAGACCGCTCCAGTCATAAACCGCGGCGATCATCGCAGGCGCCTTCACGTAGGGGCGCGCAGCGAGATCGGCAGCGGATGCCGGTGCAGCCAGCGCGACGACGCCGACAATACCAAGCAGAAGCTTCTTCATGTCTCTCTCCGGTTTCTGGTCCGCTTCCATTGGTCCCGAAGCGGTTTGCGGTGCGAGCGCCAAGTCCATCCGGGGCGGAAATTACAGGATTCCAGCGCCGGACGCCGTCTCCCAAATGCAACACTCGGCAACGAACTGAAGTGTCTGGCAAGACAATGATTTCTTTGCGGTTTCGGTAGACTTCGCAGGACGGCGGGGACGCTGCCGCATCCCTTGCACCAGCCTTCAGGTACCGTCGGGGCATTTCATTGGAACAAAACTGGAACATAGAGCGGTTCGGTGCTATATGTGGATAACCGGGACGCCCCGGCGGGGACCTTAGGGAAAGCCGCCCCGTTGAGCGTATAGGTCGGCGGACGGGCGCGGCGCCCCGGCAGCAACGGGGCCGGCCCGGTCCGACCAGTGATTGGAGCGTGGAGAGCGGCGATGGCGGGAAGTGTGAACAAGGTGATCCTGGTCGGTAATCTGGGCAAGGATCCGGAGATCCGGCGCACACAGGACGGGCGGCCGATCGCCAATCTGAGCGTGGCGACATCCGAGACCTGGCGTGACAAGGCGACCGGTGAGCGCAAGGAAAAGACCGAGTGGCACCGCGTCGTGATCTTCAACGAGGGCCTCTGCAAGGTCGCCGAGCAGTACCTGAAGAAGGGGGCCAAGGTGTACATTGAGGGCCAGCTACAGACGCGCAAATGGACCGACCAGAGCGGGGTCGAGAAATACTCCACCGAGGTCGTGCTGCAGGGCTTCAACTCGACCCTGACCATGCTCGACGGCCGTGGTGGCGGCGGCGGTGGCTACGGTGCCGACGAGGGCAGCGGCGACTTCGGCAACTCCAGCCCGGCGCCGCGCCGCGTGGCTGCCGGGGGCGGCTCGCGCAACAGCGACATGAACGACGATATTCCGTTCTAAGCGGTACGGTTCTTCCGCTTCAACGCCTGCCAAGCGCGAGAACTCTCTCGCGGGGCAGGCGTCTATGTTTTGCAGACGCGTCATCCATGTTGGTATGGCGCGCATCGCAGAATAC
>JAEZEU010000098.1 GCA_023432885.1 Pseudomonadota bacterium
CGGCGACGTATCCAATCTGTCCTGGGTCACCACCGCCTACCTCCTGGCCGCGCCCGCGGGCGCGCCGGTCTTCGGCACACTGAGCGACATCTACGGCCGGCGGGCCATGGTCATCATCTCGCTCAGCCTGTTCATGGCGGGATCCGTCGCGTGCGCGCTGGCGCCCAGCCTGCCGGTCCTGATCCTTGGACGCGGCCTCCAGGGGCTGGGCGGCGGCGGCATCATGCCGGTCGTGCAGACCGTGATCTCCGACGTGGTCAGCCCGCGCGAGCGCGGCCAGTACCAGGCCTATTTCAGCGGCGTCTGGGTGGCCGGCGGCATCCTGGGCCCGGTGCTGGGCGGGCTGTTCGCCGAGCACCTGCATTGGTCCATGATCTTCTGGATCAACCTGCCGCTGGGCGTTGCCGCGCTCGCGCTGCTGCTGCCGAAGATGGGCAAGATCCCGGTCTATCACCGCCACCGCAAGGTGGATTGGCTCGGCGGCGTCCTGCTGATGGCCTCGGCCGTGGTCATCATGCTGGTGCTGACGTGGGGCGGCATCCGCTTTGCATGGCTGTCGCCGACGATCCTGTCGATGGTGGGGTCGGCAATAGCGCTGGCGCTGCTGTTCATCTGGTACGCGGGAAGGGCGGACGAGCCCTTCCTGCCGCTGCCGCTGCTTGGCGGAACGGTCGCCCCTTACGCCATCACCGCCGGCGGTTGCGCGCTCGGCGCGATCATGGGCCTGACGGTGCATCTGCCGCTTTACTATGAGGTGGTTTATCACCTCAGCGCCAGCGAGGCGGGGCTCGCGCTGATCCCGCTTGCGGCGATCTCGACCTGTGGTGCTGCGATTGCCGGCCGCACCATGGCGCGCGCCAGGCACTACAAGCGGGTCGCCATCGTCGGCACGTCGCTAGCCGTGGTGAGCGGCTTTGGCCTTGCATTCACCACGCTGCCTTTGTGGGGCCTGCTGGTGCTGATGTCGGTATTCGCCCTGGGCCTCGGCACGACGTTCCCGGTCAGCGTCGTCTCGCTGCAGAATTCGGTGACGCGCGCCCAGATCGGCACGCTGACCGGCGCGATGAACTTCTTCCGCGCGTTGATGGCCTCGTTCACGGTGGCAGCTTTCACGGCCATCCTCTTGATGGCATTGGGCTCCGATATCCAGCTCGCCGGTGAGCATCACGGGCCGGTGAGCTTGATCTCGGCCTCCGACATGATCACCGCGTTCCGTTGGGTGTTCGGCGCGGCGGCGTTGATGATGACGTGCGCGGCGGCCTCCCTGATCATGATGGAGGAGCGGCCGCTCGCTGGGCCCGCCACGCCGCCGGCGGCGATGGCGGAATAAGCTCGATGCCGAAAATCGCAGTCCGGTTTTCGAAAGAGATCCTGCTCAAATAGTCAGTTGGCAGCGGCCAACCGCGTGTCGATCTCCTCGCGCAGCAGCGCGAAATCGATCGGCTTGGTCAGAAGTCCGCTGGCGCCTCGCTCGAGCGCCTTGCGCCTGGTGTCGGCATCGCCGTAGGCGGTGATCATGATCACGGGTACTTCGGGCCGCATTTCCTTGACCTTGGGCAGCATTTCGAGCCCGGTCATCCCCGGCATGTTGATGTCGGACAGGATGAGTATCAACGAATGTTCTGTCGTATCGCCGACGCGCGCCAGCGCATCCAGGGCGGAGCTGGCGAAATCCATGATGAACCGCTGCGACCGCAGATCGCGGCGGAATTGCTGACGGAACAGCGCTTCTACATCGGGTTCGTCATCCACTACCAAAACGAGAATGCTCACGGCTATCCTCAAGACTCTCCAGATAAATTACCTGTTCGCGGCAACACGATGCGGAATTCGGTGAAATGGCCTTGCTCCGAATGAACGTCAATTGTGCCGCCATGTTGTTTCACGATGATGTCATGGCTCATCGACAGGCCCAGACCAGTGCCTTCACCAGCCGGCTTGGTGGTGAAAAAGGGGTTGAACATCCTTTCTCTCACGTCTGGCGGAATGCCCGTGCCGTTGTCGCGGATACGAATTTCGACGGCATTGCCCAGGTTTCTGGTGCTCGCCCGCAGCGTCGGCTCGAAGGCGGGATCGCCGCCTTCCTTGCGGCGCCTCGTTACTGCGTAGAAGCCGTTCGAGACCAGGTTGAGGAACACGCGCGTAATCTCCTGCGGAAACACGTCGATCTGGCCGGCTTCAGGATCGAAATCGCGCTGAAGGGTGACGTTGAAGTCCGGCTTCTCGGCGCGCGCGCCGTGATAGGCGAGGTTGAGGCTCTCATCCACCAGCGCGTTGATGTCGGACGGACAGTGCTCGCCGCCGCCCTCGCGCGAATGCAGCAGCATGTTCTTGATGATGGAATCGGCCCGCTTGCCGTGCTGCACGACCTTTTCCAGATTACCCTTCAGGAGCCCCGTCAGTTCGTCGACCTCTGCGCGGAGCCTGTCGGCGATGTCGGCCGGCTTGAGAAGGTCGTTCAACTCCACGGCCAGGTCTGCTGAAAGCGCCGCGAAATTGTTGACGAAGTTGAGCGGGTTCTTGATCTCATGGGCAATGCCCGCCGTGAGCTGGCCGAGCGATGCCAGCTTCTCGGTCTGCACCAGGCGGTCCTGTGCGGTGCGCAGGTCGTCCAGGGACTTGGACAGTTCACGGGTGCGCTGTTGCACTTGTTCGAACAGGCGCGCATTTTCGATTGCGATCACTGCCTGGTCTGCAAAGGTGGTGACCAACTCTATCTGTTTCGCGCTGAATGGCCGGACGGCGTGCCTCGCCAGCACGATGGCGCCGACCGGATTTCCTTCGCGCAACAGGGGGACGCCGAGGAAGGTTCGGGGATTGCCGCTGAGTTGCTGACCCTCAAAATCGTAGTCGGGATCGGCAAGCACGTCATCGACATGGATCACCTTGTCGCCGAGCAGCGTGCGACCGGTGATCGTACGCTTGTCCGGCCTTACCGGAACATTCTTGACGTACTCGGCGAATTCGGACGGGAAGCCGTAGGAGCCGGCCCTGAAATACTCATCGCCGCTTTTTCGCGTGATGGCCGCCATCTCTGCTTCGCAGAGTCGAGCCGCCGACTCGACGAGGGTATCGAGCACGGTTTGCAAGTCGAAGGCCGAACGGCTGATGACCTTAAGTACGTCGGCGGTCGCGGTCTGCTGTTGCAGGGATTCGGCAAGATCGCGCGTCTTTGCCTGCACCTCGTCGAACAATCGAACGTTTTCGATGGCGATCACGGCCTGGTCGGCGAAAGTTTGAAGCAGATTCACCTGCTTATCGCTGAAGGGGTTCACTTCAGTGCGGCGAAGGATGATGGCGCCGATGCTTTCTCCGTCGCGGAGCAACGGCACGGCCACCATGGTGCGATGGCCCATGCGCGCCGACATTTCGCGCCCGTCCGAAAATTCATCGCCCTCGGCCATCAGGTCATGCACGTGGACGGCCCTTCGATCGACAACGCAGCGGCCCGTTACCCATTTGCGGTTGATCGGCCATTTGTCGAGGTCCATCGGAATCGGACCATGGTGAGCGTTGAAACGAAGGTCATCGCCCTCCCTTAGGAACGCGATGCAATCGTAAGCCTCACACAATTCACAGGCGCTCTCCACGATGGCCTTGAGCACCGGTTGGACGTCGGTAGGCGAGGAGGCGATTACCTTCAGGATGTTCGCGGCGCCCGTCTGATAGGTGAGGGCCTCCTCAAGATCATGCGTCTTGGCCTGCACCTCGTCGAACAGGCGAGCGTTTTCAATGGCGATGACTGCTTGGTCGGCGAAGGTCTCTACCAGTTCGACCTGCTTCTCCGTGAATGGACGCACTGCGGTACGGCCGAGGAAGAGCACACCGGTCGGCTGGCCCTCGCGAAGCAGGGGAACGCCGAGCAGCGTCCGGTATCCGCCGGCCCTCTGCTGCTCGGGAAAGGCATATTCGGAGTCGGCCAGTACGTCGGGAATCTGTACCACCCTGCCTTCCAGCAAGACGCGGCCGACCAGGCTGCCGCGGTCAGGGTAAACGCGAGTGGTCGCAATGAGCCGATCCCATTCCGGCGGGAAGTTGTATCGCGTGGCATGGTAGTAGCCGCCGTCCGGGTGCTGCCGCGTCACCGCGGCCATGTCGGCTTCGCAGAGACTTGCAGCCGACGCGGTCAACGTATCGAGGATGGTTTCGAGATCGAACGCAGAGCGGCTGATCACCTTCAGCACGTCGGCCGTCGCCGTCTGCTGCTGCAGCGCTTCACTCAGCTCCTCCGTCCTTGCCTGCACCTCGTTGAAGAGCCGCGTGTTCTCGATGGCGATCACGGCCTGGTCGGCAAAGGTTTGCAACAGCTGGACGTGGTGGGGCGCGAATGATCCGGTACCGATGCGGGTGACGGCGATGATGCCGATTGGCGCGCCCCCGCTCATCAGCGGCACGAATAGCATGCTGCGGAAGCCGCGCGCGCGGGCGATTTCCCTGATCTGAATGTGGGTGATTTCCTCTGTGTCCTCGATGGGGATCGGCCTGCCATGCTGAGCCAGCCGGAATGGCTCGAATTCAGCTGATGGCCGCGGGAAGGTGGTCCGGAGCACCTCGTCGGCAGCCGGCGTGGTCGGTGTGAACGCCGCGAGATGTGCGATTTCATCGACAAAACGAAAGACGGTCGCGGAGTAGCCACCGAGCAGCCGCTTGGCACTGGTCGCAATCGCCTCGAAGACGGGCGCGGTATCCGAGGGCGAGGAGGCGATCACCTTCAGAATCTCGGCCGTCGCGGTTTGCCGCTCGAGCGCCTCCTTCACGTCGTTGAACAGCCCGGTATTCTTGATCGCGATCACGGCCTGGTCGGCGAACATCTGCAGCAGGCGCGTGTGCTGTTCGCCGAACGCGCCGGGGGCGGCGCGGGTCACCGTGATGAGGCCAACGGCCTCACTGTCGTTCATCAGCGGGGCGAACAGCATGCTGCGATAGCCGCGGGCGCGGGCAATGTCGCGCGCGGCCGGCTCGAGTTCGGTATCGGCCAGTTCCGTCGGCGCGCCCTGGCGCGTCAGGCGATAGGGCGGGAACTGTTCGCCCGGCACCGGGAATGAGGATTGCAGAACTGCGTCTCCTTCCGCGTCGGTCGGGGTGAAGGCGGCCAGGTGAATCTGGCCATCGCTGTAGCGAAACAGAGCCGTCGAAAAGCCGCCGATCAGGCGGTTGGCGCTGTGCACGATGGCCTCGAACACCGGCCGCACGTCGGAGGGGGAGGAGGCGATGACTTTGAGGATGTCGGCGGTAGCGGTCTGACGCTCCAGTGCTTCCTTTGTCTCGTTGAACAGCCGCGTGTTCTCGATGGCGATCACCGCCTGGTCCGCAAAGGTGCGGAGCAATCGGACGTGATGATCTGCAAGCACCCCGGGTTCACGCCGCGTGCATGCGATAAAGCCGATAAACGTTGCCTGGTTCATCAGCGGCGTGAACGTCACGCTGCGCCAACCACGGACGCGACCAAGTTTCCGGATTCGCTCATCGGCCGTTTCGCAGTCCGCGATCTGCGCCGTTTCACCGTTCTTCACCCCCAAAGCGACGGCAGGCACTTCGTTCAGATGCCGCGGGAATGACGCCTTCAGGGCTTCGTCGGATTCCGGGTTGGTCGGTGTGAACGCCACCAGATGGTCGATGTCGTCGATAATGCGATGGACTGCCGTCGAGAATCCGCCAACAAGACGGTTGGCGCTTGAAGCGATTGCCTCGAAAACCGGCTGCACGTCGGAGGGTGAGGAGGCGATGACCTTCAGGATTTCGGCCGTGGCGGTCTGCCGTTCCAAGGCCTCCTGCGTCTCGTTGAACAACCGGGTGTTCTCGATAGCGATCACCGCCTGGTCGGCAAACGTCTGCAGCAGTTGCACGTGATGTTCGGCAAACGCTCCGGGCTGGGTGCGGGTGACGCTGAGAATGCCGACCGCATGGCCCTGGTTCATCAGAGGCACGAACAATACGCTGCGGAATCCGCGCAGCCGTCCGAGATCGCGGTTCATCGGCGGCACGCCATCCGCTTCAGTGTCGGGGAACTGGATGGTTGCGCCGTCGCGCACCAGTCCGAAGATCGGGAATTCGGCCACGGATTGCGGAAAGGATGCCTGCAGGCCTTCATCGGCCGCAGGATTGCTCGGCGTGAATGCAACCAAATGAAGCTGGTCGCCGCGGAAATGCAGCACGGTGGCGGTAAAGCCGCCGAGCAGGCGCTTGGCGCTCGATGCGATGGCCTCGAACACCGGCTGCACATCCGAGGGCGAGGAGGCTATCACCTTCAGGATTTCAGCGGTCGCCGTTTGCCGGTCCAGCATTTCGCGTGTTTCGTCGAACAGCCGCGCGTTCTGGATGGCGATCACGGCTTGATCGGCGAATGTCTGGATGACCGAAAGTTGCCCCTCCGAGAACCTGAAGCCGGGCTCCGGGTGGGAGAAGATGATCGTGCCGATTCCTTGCTCCTGATCTATTAACGGCACGAAGGCAATGGACCGGAAGCCGCCCGCGGCTGCGGCTCTGCGCGTAAACTCCGGTGTGTCAGGAGCGGTAACGTCGGGGATCTCGATGATACGACGTTCGAGAATCGAGCGTGAGGAAGGCGAACGATCCGGATCGAACGGGATCGGGTATACCGAGCGGGCGCGATTGACATCAAAGCCGGTGATTGAAGCTGCTGTCGCCTTCCAGTGCAGCATGTCGTCTTCGCGTGTTGTAATGGTCGCGCTGCAAGGGGCGAACAGCTTGGCCGCGCTGCCAACGATCGCCTCAAACACCGGCTGCACGTCTGATGGCGAACCGGCGATGACCTTCAGGATATCGGAGGCGGCGCTCTGGCGCTCGTGCGCCCGGCCGAGTTCCCGCCGCAGGTTCGCATTCTCGATTTCGAGCTCGACTTGGCGCGCTTTCGCTTCATCCCGCTCCGCGCGGGCGGATTCGAGGCGCGATTCTATTTCGGCGATGGCTGACTCCAGCTCATCGATCGCAACCGACATGTTCTCCGGAAGCGCTACCATTCAACGAATCCATCTGCGGAATGCGGCTGGGCGAATGATCTGGCTCGCCGCACTTCGGGCCGGATTATTTCATTTCCGAGGGGGCCGGACCAGCGTTCGCGGACGCGATAAGGCGACCTTTTTTGAGCTGAAAAGCAGAGCGCCTCCCACGCGCTCACGTCAGATCATCGCGTAAGGAACCGCGTGATGGCGCTGCCGAGCCTGGCGCTTTCCAGCGGCTCGGCGAGCGAGGTCTTGGCGGCAGCGACGAGGCTGCCGGGTGCGTGGCCTCTTTCGTGTGCCATGTCGCAGCAGGCGAGCGCATAGCCGACCGAGAATTCCGGGTGCGGCTGCACCGAGAACGTGGTGCCGCCGGGATAGAGCAGGGCGGCGTGCTCGGCGAAATCAGACGACAGGATGGTCCTGGCGCCGGCCGGCGGGGTGATGACCTGGTCCTGGTGCGAGGCGGCAAGCGCGATGCGCTCGCCTTCGATGATCCCGTTGCCCGGCTTCACGTCGTAGACATGCCGGCCGAGACCCCAGCCTTTCTCCGACTTGCGCACGACACCTCCGAGCGCCTGGGCGATCAGCTGGTGACCGAAGCAGACGCCGACCATCGGCACGTTCCGATGGTGCGCGGCCCGCACGAAATCTTCCAGCGGCGCGATCCAGTCGAATTCGTCATAGACGCCGGCCGAGGAGCCGGTGATCAGGATCGCCTCGATACCGTCGGCGTCAGGCGGCGGCTCGCCGGCGGCGACGCTGACCGTATTGAACGTCACCGAATTGTCGGCCGCCCCGATCATCCGCTCGAACATCTGCGGATATGATCCGTGGCGTTCGCGAGTTTTGGGGCTGACAAGTCCCGTTTCGATGATCGTGACGTGCGGCATCGGCGGACTCTTGTTTGAGCGTGATCCTTGCAGGAAACCGCTACACTCGTTTCCGGGATCACGCTGGCTCAGGTGCCCGGTCGCGACACCTCGGTTTCCTTGCTGGTGATGAACTCCAGCAGTACCGGCACGCCTTCCTGGGTCTTCTGGATGCCGCGCTTGATCGCGGGAATGATGTCCTCGGGCCTGGTGACACGCTCGCCGTAGCCGCCGAAGGCGCGGGCCATTGCGGCATAGTCGCCGGAAATGTCGGTCGAGCGGTATTTCTCGGTCGAGATCGGCATCACCTTGAGCTCGATCGCCATCGAGAAATTGTTGAGCAGGATCGACATGATCGGAATGCGCTCGCGCACCGCGGTTTCAAAGTCCATGCCGGTGAAACCGATCGCCGCATCGCCCCAGACGTTGATGCAGAGCTTGTCGGGCCTGGCGAGTTTGGCGCCCATCGCAAGCCCCAAGCCGTAGCCGAGCTGGGTGGTTTTGCCCCAGCCGAGATAGGTCAGCGGCTCGACTGCCTTCCAGAACGGCGAGAGCTGGTCGCGCGGACTGCCCGCGTCATGGGTGATGATGGTATTCTTGATGTCGACGGTGTGCTGGAGATCCCAGCGCACGCGATAGGGATTGAGCGGCGCATCGTTGTGCGTCAGCTTTGGCATCCACTTGGCGAGCCATTCCTTGTGGGAAGCGGCGATTTCGGCAGCAACGGCGGAGGCATCGCGATCCGACTTGACGGTCTTGCCGATTTCTTCCAGCAGCGCGTCGAGGACGAGGCCGGCATCGCCGACCAGGCCGACCTTGGCTTCGACATCCTTGTTGAGATGGTTGGGATCGAGGGTCGAATGGATGATGGTCTTGCCCTTCGGCATGGCGATGCCGAAGTTGGTCTCGGTGAAGGAGCAGCCGATGCCGAAGATCACGTCGGCTTCGCCCAGGAATTTCGGCACCGCGCGCGGCACGGCGAGGCCGCCCGAGCCGAGCGACAGCGGATGGGTCTCGGGAAAGGATGACTTTCCACCGAGGCTGGTGGTGACGGGAATCGCGAGCCGCTCGGCGAGCCGTTTCAGCTGCGGCCAGGCCCTGGCGTAGTGCACGCCTTGGCCTGCATAGATCACCGGGCGCTTGGCATTGACCAGAAGCGCGGCCGCTTCCTTCACATGTACGGGATCGGCGCCATAGCGCGTCCGCAGCACCGGCGTGTAGTTCAGCGGCTCCGGCACTTCCTCGTTCCACATGTCGGCCGGAATTTCGACGATCACGGGCCCGCCGCGGCCGTTCTTCAGTTTGGTGAAGGCACGGCGGAAGATGTTGCAGACCTCGCTCGCCAGGATGATCGGCTCCGATGACTTGGAGAAAGCCTTCATCGCCTGGCTGGAGTTGAAATTGGGGTCGATGTTGGCGATGCGGCGCGCATAGCCCATCGGCAGCACGAGGACGGGCACGGATTCGCCGTAGCATTGTGCGACGCCGCCCATGGCATTTTCCGCGCCGGGGCCGTGCTGCATGCAGAACGCGCCGATGCTGCCGCCGGAGGTGACGCGGGAGATCGCGTCCGCCATATGCAGGCCGATGCGCTCCTGGCGGACCATGATCGGGCGGATATTGGCGTTGGCGGCAAATTCGATGAGATGATTGACCGGATAGCCGCAGAGGATCTCGATCCCCTCGCGCTTCATGATTTCGGCAATCGCAGCACCCAGCTTCATGATGGTCTCTCTCCCCGATGGGCCGGTGTAAACCCCAGCCTGCGGGTAGTAGGAACAGGATTTGGCCGCCCGGTAAAGCAGCGTGCGCGGCTTGGCCGCGAAGTTCTGATATGCATCCACGCGCATTGTCGGGGCGGCGAGGGGGCCGCCCGGCGTGCTCAGGCAGGATTTTCCAGAGCGCGGCGCAGCCGGCGGATGAGGACGCCGCGGGCACGGTCGTCGGCGGCGACCCGGACCTGATCGTTGATATCGAGGATGAGCCGCGACATGTCATTGTGCCAGTCCAGGTGCGTGACCGCTTCCGGCGCAAGGCGGCGGCGGTGCTTGCCATCCAGCAGCCGCGGCTCGGCGGCCGTGAGCTCGTAGACGTCGTCCAGCACCGGCTGATAGATTTTAGCCGCCGGAATGATGCGCTCGGCGACACGATCGGCAAGCCCCGCGATGGCTGCTTCCTCGCCATGCACGAGGAAAAGGCCGCGCTCGATCGGACGTCGCGCCGCGATCCAGCGCGCGACTTCCGCACCATCGGCATGGCCTGAATATTCGTCGAGCATGCGAATGCGGGCGGAGACCCGGATCTCCTCGCCCTGGATGCGCACCGCCTTCGCGCCATCCTGCAGGAAGCGGCCCAGCGTCCCGTGCGCCTGATAGCCGACCAGCAGCACGGTAGCACGGCTGTTCCACAGCCAGCGCTTGAGGTGATGCCGGATGCGTCCGGCGTCGCACATGCCGCTGGCGGCGATCACGATGTGGAAGCCGGTCAGCTTTGCGATCGCCTTGCTTTCGTTGACGGTCTCGGTGAAGCGCAGGTGCGGCGAGTTGAAGATGCTGCTGATATCGACCTCGCTGTCGAGACTGGCAGCATGTTTCCGAAATACCTCCGTGGCGCCGATCGCCAGCGGCGAATCGAGGAAGATCGGTGCGGCGGGTATCTCGCCGCCCGCCATGAGGCTGACGAGGTCGACGAGCAGCTCCTGGGTGCGCTCGACCGCGAAGGCGGGAATGAGCAGCGCGCCCTTTGCGGTTGCGGCATCGCGAACTTCCGCGGCCAGGCGCTCGCGGCGCAGTTGCGGCGTCGTGGCGGCACGGGCGCGGTCGCCATAGGTAGACTCGGAAATCACGTAGTCGAAACCGGCGGGCGCCTTGGGATCGGGCTGCAGCAATTTTGCTTCCGGGCCGATGTCGCCCGACGCAAGCAGGCGCAGCGGCTGTCCAGACGAGCCCTCATTGGCGAATTCGACTTCGATCGAGGCAGAGCCGAGCAAGTGGCCCGCGTTCCAGTAACGGGCGCGGACACCTGGCATCACGTCGATCCAGCTTTCATAATCGACGGGCCGGAACGAGTGCAGTGACGCCACGGCGTCCGCCTGGGTGTAGATCGGCGTCACATCGCTTCTTCCCCGCGCCGCGTTGCGGCGGTTGAGGGCCGCAACTTCCGTTTCCTGGATGTTGCCGGCATCCGGCAACATCCAGGAGCAGAGGTCGATGGTTCCGCGGGTCGCAAAGATGCTGCCGTCAAACCCATTGCGCACCAGCTTCGGCAGCATACCGCTGTGATCGATATGGGCATGGGTGAGCAGCACGGCGTGGACGTCGGCGGCACGAAACGGAAAAGCGCCGTAGTTGAGCTCCTTCAGCGTTTTCTGGCCCTGGAATAATCCGCAATCGATCAGCAAGCGTCCGGATGCAGTTTCGATCAGGTAGCACGAGCCCGTCACGGTGCGGGCGGCGCCGCAAAATCGAAGGGTGACGCTCATGCGGGGATTCTCCTCAAGTCAGCTCGCTGCGCAAGGCGGCGGCGAGCACGGCATCCGGCGGAATTGCGTTGGTCGGATGCGCGACAGTTGATGTCGAGCGGATCGAGCGAATGCCCGCATAGGCGAATTGTTCGACCATCCCGGGCGCGAACAGTGCGTGGGTGATCACGACATCGATCGTTGTGGCGCCCGATTCCTTGAGGGCTCTGGCGCAGGCAATGAGCGTGCCCCCTGAGGAGACGATGTCGTCGACCAACAGCGCCGGCCGTCCAGCTATCGCCGTCTGGCCGGCAAAATCGATTTCCACCGAACGGTCGCCGCGGCGCGTCTTCCGTCCGACGACGTAGGCGAGCCCCAGCCGTGTCGCGAGATCGCGGACCCAGGGCCGCGACTCCGCGTCGGGGCCAGCCACGACCGAGGCGCGATCAATGCCGGCAAGAGCGGCGGCGATTGCGGGCATCGCGGACAGATTGTCCGCGGCGATGCCGGGAAACACGGCGTCGATATCGGCGGTACGATGCAAATGCGCGTCCACCGTGATCACGCGGTCGAAGTTCGCGGCAAGCAGCCGGCCGATCGCGCGCTGGCTGATCGCTTCACCCGGGTGGAACGCCGCATCCTGGCGCATGTAGCAGAGATAGGGCGCGACCAGCACAAGCCGTTTCGCGCCCTCGCGCCTCAGCGCCTCGGCCGCAAACAGCATGGCGATCAGCTTCTCGTTCGGCTGGTCGAGGGACGCGTAGATGATGCCGATCGGCGCGGCGGCGCCGACCGTCACGCGAATCTCACCGTCCGGGAATCTGTGAATCTCGATTTCCCGCAAGGGCAGGGCGAGCCGTTCCGCCAGCCGTCTCGCATCGGCGGCGCCTGTCGTCAGGCCGTGCAGGACGGCAGTGCTCACGGCATCGCCTTGCCGCGCGGGGCCGGGGTGATGGCATAGCCGCTGGCGGCATTCGCGCCCGCTTCGGCAAGCGTGTACTCCGACCGGTCGAACGCATGCACCCGGTACAGCGGCTCGCCCTGCTCGACATGGTCGCCGATTTTCTTGAACAGCCTGATCCCGGCGCCCTTGTCGAGCGGCGCGCCCGCGGTGCGCGCCAGCCGGTTCAGTTGCAGGCAGTCGATACCGGAGACGATGCCGTCGTTTGCCGCTTTCATCTCGAAGGTAAGGGGTCCGAGCTCGCTCTTGCAATCCGACGGGCCCTGCGCGTCCATGATCCTGTGCATCTGCTTCAGCGCTGCGCCGCTCTCGAGCAGGTCGCGCGCCCGCGCGTAGCCGGCGCCGCCGCGAAGCCGCGGATCGTATTCGAGCAGATGTGCGGCAAGCCGCAGCGATTTTTCGCGCAGATCGACCGGTGCAAGGGGATCATTGGCCAGCACGGCCATCACGTCCTCCGCCTCCAGCACCGGACCGATGCCGTTGCCGATCGGCTGGCTTCCGTCGGTGGTGATCACCTCGACCGACAGGCCGAAGCGGTCGCCGACGAATTCGAACAGCTTCCGAAGCCGCATCGCCTCGGCGCTGTTCGCCAGCTTCGCGGTCGGGCCGACGGGCAGGTCGATCAGCAAATGGGTCGATCCTGCCGCGAGCTTCTTGGAGATGATCGAGGCGACCATCTGCTCGCGCGTATCGAGGCAAAGCGGCCGCTCCACCGAGATCAGGATGTCGTCTGCCGGCGACAGGTTCACGTGGCCGCCCCAGATCAGGCAGCCGTTGCAGGCTTCGACGATCGACTTCATCTCGTCGACGCCGACATTGACTCGCGCCAGCACCTCCATGGTGTCGGCGGTGCCAGCCGGCGAGGTGATGGCACGCGAGGACGTCTTGGGAATGGTCAGTCCATGGGCCGCCACGATCGGCACCACGATCATCGAGGTTCGGTTTCCGGGGATGCCGCCGATGCAATGCTTGTCCACCACCATCGGGCTCGGCCATTTTAGCTGGGTGCCCGCCTGCGCCATGGCGCGCGTCAGTGCGATCAGTTCGCCGCTGGTCATGAAGCTCGCCGAACCTACCAGGAAGGCGGCGATCTCCATGTCCGAGTAGCGGTAGCGGGCGATGTCGCCGACGATCGCCTCGATCTCCGCATCGCTCAAGGTTTGCCCGTGGATTTTGCTGCGCACGGCACCGAGGCTTTCGGGCGGAGGGGCGGGCGTGACAGTCACCCGGCTGTCGGCGGATTCGGCAAAGCGGCGGAAGGCGGGCTCGGCAAGACCGATCTCTTCGGGCCCGACCAATCCGTCGTCGGTGATCAACAGCGTTGCGAGCAGCACCTTGGCGCCGCGGCGCACCTCGACGCGGCTGAAGCCACGGAAGATGTCGGCGCGCAGGGCTTTTGATCGCCGTGAAATGACGATGACATTTTCGCGGCCGGTATCGAGCGGGACGCGACGGATCTTGAGTTCTGCTGGACGGTTGTCGCCGAAAGTCGCGCCATGGGTCATTGGATGAAATCTAGCCGTTGCCGTCGCAGGTTCCATTGACCCAGATCAGTCGAGGTGACTGCCCCGAGCCGTGAAGATACACGCGATAGGCGAAAATATCTTCGCTTTGCCGCGTTTCACCTACCAGGCGTTGCAGAAACGTCACATGCTGACGAAAACAAGGTGGTCGCCGATCCCTTTCATTACCAAGCCTTATTGTTGCGGTGGTGATGAGCCTTGCCATGCACTGCGCGACGGGAGGCTCACATGAAGCCGGTTCGTACCCTGATCGTCGGTTCCATTGCGGGTTTGCTGGTGATGGGCGGTGCGCAGGCGGCCGACCTTCCTGTCAAGGCCAAGGCGGTCGAATATGTGCGCATCTGCTCGCTCTATGGCGCAGGCTTCTTCTACATTCCCGGCACCGACACCTGCATCAAGCTGGGCGGCTACCTCCGCGTCGACACCACCTTCCACGGCGGCGTGCACGGGCAGCCTGCCTGGAACGGCGATATCGGCCAGAACAACCGCTACGCCGATTATTTTGTAAGCCGTTCGCGCATGGCCCTGACCGTGGATACCCGCACAGCCACCGAGTATGGCGTGGTGCGAACGTTCGGGCAGGGCGACTTTCAATTCACGACCTTGGGCGGCAGCAGCTTCAACCCGAACGTCCTGCAGACAAACCTCGGCAATAATCCGCAACTGCTCGACACGCCCGGCGGCGGCTATGTTGCGGTCGAGTATATCTTCATCCAGTTCGCCGGCTTCACCTTCGGCAAGTCCGCCTCGGCCTATGCCACGCCCTGGCAAGGCTTTCCCGGCAACATTTCATCCAATCTGCTCGGTGGACAGAACACCGATACCGGCACCAACAACATCCAGTACAGGGTCGATTTCGGCAACGGCGTTTCAGCAAGCATCGGCCTCGATGATCCGACCGTCTGGGACCGCACCTCGGTATTCAACCTCTCGACCGGCCTCAATGCGGTCGGCATAGCGGGCAATGCCTATGCCGGCACGCACGCACCCGACATCGTCGGCAATATCCGTATCGACCAGGCCTGGGGCTTGTTCCAGATTTCGGCAGCCGCTCACGAAGTCAACGGTAGCTATAACGTCCTGAACGCGACCACGGCTGCGCCGAACGCCCTGTCGGAAATTTCCGGCCATCCCGACACCAAATGGGGCGGCTCCGTGATGGCTGCGCTGCAGATCAAGAATCTGCCGACCGGCGAGGGGGACGATATCAAGCTCGACGCGAGCTACGCCAAGGGCGTAACCAAGATGGTGATTGCTACTTCCGGCACTTCGCCGAATTTTGCGATGTTCGGCGGCACTGGCCTTGTCGGCGCCTATCAGAGCGTCGGTTTCGGTGCGACAACCGACGCGGTTTACCTGCCAGCCATCGCTGGCGGCACGGGTGACCTCAAGTTGACGGAGGCTTTCGGCTTCCGGGGCGCGTTCAATCACAACTGGGATCCTTATTGGTCCAGCAGCCTCTACGGCAGCGCGTCCTTTGTAAGGTACGGCGGCACGGCGGGCGATCTCACCACCGCAAAGGGGCAGTACTGCGCTGTCTACACCGCAGGAAAACTCGTCAGCCCGGATTACAGGTGTGATCCGAATTTTGCGGTGTATCAGGTCGGCTTCCTCACGCGTTGGACGCCGGTGAGGAACCTGACCTTCTCGGCAGAAGTCCAGTACTTTCGTCTCGATCAGAATTTTACCGGCGCGGCGATCCTGACGCCCGCGGCGCCAAAGCCGACGGCGGTTTACCAATTCAAGGATCAGGATGCGGTCCACCTGCAGGTCCGCGTGCAGCGCAACTTCTGAGGCGGCTCGACGCGTACAATATAAAGAGCCGGCGAGGGCGGTTACCTGACCCCGCCTCCCGCCGAGCGCATCGCGGCGACGAGATCCAGCAGATAGTCCTTGATCGGGCGGATGGATGCCGACCGCGTTTCCACCGAGCGCCGCTCATCGCCCCCGTCCTCGACGAGGTCAATGTAGTTCTTTTTCGAAGAACGCTTCTGCGCAGTCATGATCCAGCCCCGGTAGTCGATAGCCAAATATGCATCGGTTGCGCGCAGCGTCGGTAAATTTTCGGCCCCGTATGAATACTGCGGTCCTCTTTCGCGCCTCGCCTTTACCGTTCGTTGACTGTTTTCCTCAACGAACCCGCAACCACTGGAATTTACATTTGCGGCCGCATTGGCGCGGTGAGAATCTCGTGGGGCCTCTACAGGAGTTTTGGATGCGTCGATTGATTTCTGCGTTCTGGAGAGACGAGGCTGGCGCGACTGCGATCGAGTATTGCCTGATCGCTGCCGGCATCAGCATCGTGATCGTCGTCGCCGTCAACGGTATGGGCAGCGGGCTCAACGAGAAATTCGCTTCGGTGAACGCCTCGATCAAGTAGCCTGTCTGCGGAAGACGTCGCAGGGAAGCTCCGGTGTCCAGCTCGCGGCGATCCTGGCGCGCGATTCCCGGCGCATGCTGCCGTGGAATACCCGTCGCTGTCATCGCGATCTCGCTGCCTGGCAGCAGCAAGTCCCGCGAGCGCGCGTCGATACCGATTTCAGCATGATTGTCGGCGACGGCAATAGCGGGGATGGGCGGCGATAAGCTGCAATCACCGCAGCCTTGTCAGCCGGCCTTCCGCGCCTTGCCCTGGGCGCGCACGGGCTTCTCGGCCTTCTTGGGCGCCTCCTTGGCGGCCTTCTTGCCGCTTCCGCTGCCCGAGATCGGCAGCAGCATCTCGCGCTGGCCTTCGACGCGCTTCTTCTTGCCCTTGGCCTTGGCGGGTGCTGGCGCTGGCTTGCGCTCGCCGGTGCCGGCGAGGCTCTTCTTGAGCGCATCCATCAGGTTGATGACGTTGCCCGCGGTTTTCGGCGCCGGCTTGGCACCGGTGAGCTGGCCGTTGCGCTTGCGGTTGATCAGGTCGACCAGTGCCGACTCGTAGCGGTCCTCGAATTTCTCCGGCTCGAAGGGAGCGGATTTTTGCTCGACGATATGCTTTGCAAGGTCAAGCATATCCTTGGTGATCTTCACGTTCTGGATGTCGTCGAAATATTCCTTTTCGTCGCGCACCTCATAGGGGTAGCGGAGCAGGGTGCCCATCAGGCCGCTGTCGAGCGGCTCCAGCGCGATGATGTGTTCGCGGTTTGTCAACACGACGCGGCCGATGGCCACCTTGTCCATGTTGCGGATGGTCTCGCGAATGACGGCGAAAGCGTCATGACCGACCTTGCCGTCGGGCACGAGATAATAGGGGCGGATCACATAGCGGCTGTCGATGTCGCTGCGCGGCACGAACTCGTCGATCTCGATGGTGCGCGTCGATTCCAGCGCGATGTCGTCGAGCTCGTCCTTGGTCACTTCGATATAGGTGTCGGTGTCGACCTTGTAGCCCTTGATGATGTCCTCGTTGGACACTTCCTCGCCGGTATCGGCATCGACCTTGGAATATTTAATGCGGTGGCCGGTCTTGCGGTTGATCTGGTTGAACGAAACCTTTTCGGTATCCGACGTCGCCGGATAGAGGGCGACCGGGCAGGTCACCAGCGAAAGGCGCAGGAAGCCTTTCCAGTTGGCGCGGGGGGCCATGAATAACTCCGAGAACGCAACAGACGACCGGCAAGGATACCACGCCGGGGACCCGTTTTGAACGCGCAGGCAGACGGAATCTCCCAACGGCGTTAACCGCTTTCGGGGCCCTCTGGTTCGCTGCAGTGCTTCCTTTGGCCGCGCCAAGGTGGCGCTCCGTCACGGCCCTTCTGCCGCCGGAACTTCGTTCCGGACCACGCGTTGCCGCAGGGACCCGCCGCGCAGGGTCGTCGACTCCGAGCGCTACTTTGCAATGAGGATGTGATGGCAACACGACAACATGGCCGGATCGTCGAGACTCCGACCGAAGCCCGCCAGGCCGAGCCGGGCCCATCGGTGCTAGCGTTACTGACGGCATCAACAGGGCTGGCGATACTGATCCTGGGCGTGATCTGGTTTGTCTTTTTCCGGGTCTGACGCGCTCCAAACCCCTGCTCCGGCCCAGCTTGGGCCCTTCGATTCGACGTGCTAGGCATCAGCGATCTGCTCATGCAGCATGAACAAAAAGTAACCTTGCGGCCGGTTCCGTTCATTGCCGGTTCACGCCCGTGACCCTCATCATGACGGCATCGTAGGGTTCACCATCGGAGGCCAGCTTGCGCTTGCTCGTCGTTGAGGATGATCCGGATCTCAATCGCCAGCTCACCACGGCGCTCACCGACGCCGGCTACGTCGTCGATCGCGCCTTCGACGGCGAGGAGGGGCATTATCTCGGTGACAGCGAACCCTATGACGCGGTGGTTCTCGACATCGGCCTGCCCAAGATGGACGGCATTTCGGTGCTGGAGGCCTGGCGCCGCAACAAGCGCGTGATGCCGGTCCTGATCCTCACCGCGCGCGACCGCTGGAGCGACAAGGTGCAGGGCTTCGATGCCGGCGCCGACGACTACGTCGCAAAACCCTTTCACCTCGAGGAAATCCTCGCCCGCATCCGCGCGTTGCTGCGCCGGTCCACGGGCCACGCCCAGGTCGAACTGGTCTGCGGGCCGGTCACCCTGAACACGCGCACCAAGCGCGTCAGCGTGAACGGAAACCCGATCAGGCTGACCTCGCACGAGTACAACCTGCTCGAATACCTGATGCATCATATCGGCCGCGTGGTCTCGCGTACCGAGTTGGTCGAGCATCTCTACGACCAGGACTTCGACCGCGACTCCAACACGATCGAGGTGTTCGTCGGGCGCATCCGCAAGAAGCTCGAGGTCGACATCATCCAGCCCGTGCGCGGGCTCGGCTATCTGCTGACGCCGCCCCCGACGGGAGCGTGACGGGGCGGCCACCCCGGGGCTTTCCTTTTGCCGTGAGCGTGGTCTTATCCGGGAAACCGGTGCCCTTTTTCTGGATCATGCCCTGATGCGCGGCAGCTCGCTTGCCACCCGCCTGTTCCTGTCGGCGACCGCGTGGGTGGTGGTGATCCTCCTCCTCACGGGCGTGGTGCTGTCGTCCGTCTATCGCGCGGCGACCGAGCGCGCCTTCGATCGCCGCATCAATCTCTATCTGCGCACGCTGATCGCCGAGG